>JAAENI010000478.1 GCA_024224595.1 Hyphomicrobiales bacterium | reverse complement strand
GATACGCATGTCTTCAAGAAAGCGCTGGCGCAGTACGGGAATAGAATGTTCGGACATGAAAACCTCCTGTCGTTGGATTGAGAAGGTCTTCATCCAACAACAGGTCGCACCATCCGCAAAATCTGATCGAGGTGATCAAGCCCAGCACCAACAACAAGCGCCACTACCGCGAGAGCGGTTTCGTCCAAGTCCGCAGTGCCGCCATTCGTCTGGAATAAGCCCAGTAGCAATTTTGGATTAATTCCTATCATTTGAGTGATTTGTTTTTGCGTCGGAAATTTCACCGAATGCAGACGTTCGGTTTGTTTTCTGAAACCCGCGATCTGTCTTGATAAAGGCATCGAGCATATGCGGAATGATATCGGCGATGGATTCTCGCAGACCATATTCTGCCTCATAAGCTGAAGCATAATCAGCGAGCAATGCATTAAGTTCCGCACTGGCTGTAAATGTGATCTTGGTTGTTTCACGATCGGGTAGTTTTCCAAGTTTGAGACTTGCCATATCATTCACCTGCCTGACTGTATGGTGTCATGATGATATCCTTGTTGACGATGACACGTAGCGGCCAACCGGGGCGCACGGTGATTGTTGGCTGAATATCGAGGGTTCGATCAACCAGTTTTTGTCCGACGCGATTTGTGGATTGCTGGGTGCTTTCGCGAATGGCTTTGACAAGATCGCTTTCATTGCTACCAAAAGTCAGTTCAGTAGCAATGCCAGGCAAAGTTGAAAGGGCGATGCCTTTGATCAGTTTCCATGTATGGAGATTTACTTTGTCTGAAAGGCCGACATAACCACCGGTATCGGTTGCGGGCAGATTATCAATGACGACTGATGTTCCATCGGGACGGATAATCCTTT
>JAAENI010000477.1 GCA_024224595.1 Hyphomicrobiales bacterium | reverse complement strand
CGTTAAATATTCCCGATATTCGCCTCAAATGATCGAAATATCGACCTCAATTCCAGTTCTGTTCTCAATAATTGCTCAAGTCCGACAGCCTGCTAGAGTATCCGTATTGGATTGAGCCACTTGATGGAGTCAAATCAGTACAATCGACCAGGCGCTGAACGCAGCGCGATACTGGTATCGGACAAGATTTGCAACGATGCAGATGAATTGATTTGACTCACCGAAGTCTTGATTTTCACGCCGCTGGACTTCGCTATGCTTTTCTTGTGGTCATGAAGACCCCAAAACTCCCGGGGCGAAAAGCGTGCCTTGCCAGCAGACGTGAAAATCAAGTCAAGTGGTTCAACCCAAGCCGGATAGGCTTGTTTAATAGATTTTTCTGGACATTTCATTTGTATACATACAAAATGTAACGATTGGTCTCGAAAGACCGTTTCAAACGGGAGGAAAATAAAATGGATAAGAAACCGAAACAAAACTTGACACGACGCGGCGTCTTGAAAACACTTGGAGCCAGCGCAGGCGTTGCGACTGCGTCCAGCTTCTTGCCGAGTGTATCACGTTTTGCGCATGCACAAGGAACAGGACCGATCAAAATTGGTTTCCAGATGCACAGCACTGGAATAGGCGCTTCCTATGGCAGGTGGTATAATCGCACGACACAAGCGGCTGTTAAACGCATCAATGCCATGGGTGGCATCAATGGCCGCGAAGTTGAGATCATCGTTGAAGATGACGGCACTGACCCCAAACGCGGCGCAGAGGTAGTCGAAAAATTTGCAACTCAGCACAAATGCGATATGGTGTTTGGCACGCTATTCAGTCATGTTGTTTATGGTTCCGCACCACGTGCGGGCGAACTGAAAATACCCTATTTCGTGTGTTCTGAAGGCTTTCACGTCGCAAGCGGCAAGCTTAATCGTTACACCATGCAGCCCGGCATTACTGATGTAAGAAGCCAGGTTCAGGCCATGGCACCTTTT
>JAAENI010000476.1 GCA_024224595.1 Hyphomicrobiales bacterium | reverse complement strand
TTGTGAAACCGGGCATTTAGGCTTGGCTGTGCGATGAATTTAATTTCATCACGGAAACAACACCGGGATCGAGCGTGAAAAATTGAATTTTGGATACTTGTTGAGACACAGCCAATTATCTGCTTTCGCCGATTGCTATATATTTGAAAAGTCAGTAGCGGCAGAACAGTAATGACTACCAGCGCCATTCAGGAACCTGAATACTGACTAATCAGGCGTATACCGCGCACAAGCGTATATAGGCTGTCATCCGTGCTGATCAAATCAGTATTGCATAATTGACCAGTGCGCGTATTGGCATATTCGCCATAAAGCCGTGGAAACGGATCAACTGGAAAACGCCTTGTTGGCCATCTCCTGGAGTTCTTCAAATACTGCTGGAGCGGATGCTACTATACGTCCGCCTTCCTTCAGCATTTTGTCAGCGCTTTGTTTTTCTATGCGACCACCAGCCTCTTCAATCAGCAATTGTCCGGCAAGACAATCCCAGGCATTCATGTGAGGTTCGACATAACCGATCAGTCTTCCCGCCGCCACATAGGACAGCATCAACCCGCCCGATGCATTGCGGTAAAAAAGCCCCCCACGTGCAACCAGCATTGAGACGATGCTTGAAATCATTTCACTTGAAGTTCTCGAACTCATTCCAACCCCGGTATTGCCTTGATCAAGACCGGTTGTCGCCGATATTTTCATTGCTATACCGTTGACATAGGCACCGCCACCCAAACTTCCCCAGAATAATTCTTTGTGTACCGGTTCAAATATGGCAGCAATTTTGGTTGTATCTTCATGAACACAAGCCAGAATCACACACCAGGCCGGAATGCCATTTACAAAATTGAAAGTTCCGTCGATGGGGTCAATAACCCAGGTATATCCGGATTGGCTGTCGACATTTTCAAACTCTTCCCCAACGATGCCGTCAAGTGGAAATTCTTTGTTCAATCGTTTTCTGATAAATCGCTCGACTTCGAAATCGGCATTGGAAACCATGTCCTGAATTCCCTTGGATTCAATGACAAGATCGCCAATCGACTCAAAATATTTGTTTGCTTTTTTGCCCGCTTTCCTGGCCAGGTTTTTGGCCAATATTAGACGGGAATCAATGTCACTATTTGCTTTCACACTAGTCTTTCGCCGTTGTTTTTCTTGAATACGAATGCCTGTTTCGGATCAAAATCGAGTTTCAGGGTTGAGCGGATTTCCGGCAGTGCATTCTGGTCTGAGATAATCCGATGAATGAAGCAACAAACAGGGTGACCGAATTATTATATTGTTCAATTGGTGGACCCATTTGTTCAATTTGTCCATTGTTAATAACTACCAGACTGTCAACAAAGTAGGTAATTCTACACATAAGCATACCATCTATTAGAACCCGGATGAACCACACTCGCCTTTCCTGGCTTTGGGGGCAATGCCTGGAACGCTGACGCAGTCGTAATTATGCTTCACCAGATATTTCCAGAACATAAGATCGTCGCCCAGTGCTACTGCGAATATGGCCCGAGCCAGCCCACAGCAGACAACAAGAACTCGACCCAGGCAACAGACTCTAGCAGGCTGTCGGACTTGAGCAATTATTGAGAACAGAACTGGAATTGAGGTCGATATTTCGATCATTTGAGGCGAATATCGGGAATATTTAACGTAAATGAGCGAAAAATCGGACCAATATCCAGTTTTGTTAACAGTGATTGTGAAAGTCCGACAGACTGCTAGAACATACTGAATCGTATTTATTAACATCTCGATTTCAAATTAGTAATCCTCAGATTGTGAGATACTTGCGGAACAGATAGAGGTTGAATTGGTAGAGTTGAATAACGATGGGGATACATTTTGACAGCGAAATAATCCGTACAAATATTTTGTTTAGTGAAATTATTCGCTACCGACAGACCTACTGCCATTGA
>JAAENI010000475.1 GCA_024224595.1 Hyphomicrobiales bacterium | reverse complement strand
CCGGATTTGATCTCGATTGTACAAACACCTTCATCCGTCAAAGCGTCAATACGAGGAAGTGCTTTTTCGACCAAATCCTCTTCGCTGGTTGAGCGCGTGGCCTTGACGGTTGAAATGATACCACCGCCGGCGCGCGCCACATCCTCATAACTGGCGCCTTCCAGACGCATTTCAAATTCATTGGCACGATTTCCGCCATGAACAATGTGTGTATGACAATCAATCAGTCCAGGGGTTACAACTCGTCCCTCCAGGTTCCGGGTTTCCCAACCTGAATACTGAGAGGGCAGGTCGTTCCGTCGACCACACCAATCAATAGTCCCCTCTGCTATGGCTATTGCACCATTTTCGATCAAACCGTAAGGCGCATCACCGGGCACCATGCTGGCCAGATTTGCGTTGATGTATAGTTTTTGGTGCAAAAGGATATCCCTTTTTGCTCGAGTGAATTGTTCACTTGATTAAATCGCGCATTTGGGCATTATGTCTGCACATAATAAATTGTCAAGGTGAGAATAATGGAAATACTGTGGGCAAAAAAAGCGCTGACGAAAAACGGCTGGCAGACAGATGTAAGCATCTCGATCGGCGAAGATGGTTACATTCAATCAGTTGAGTCAGATCGACCTGCGGAGGGGAAAAGAGTGGGCATTTTATTGGCTTCTCCAGCTAATCTCCATTCTCATGCCTTTCAAAGGGCAATGGCCGGAATGAGCGAGCAACGTGGGCCGGTAGGACCCAATGGTCATGACAATTTCTGGACCTGGCGTCATCTGATGTTTCGCTTTGTTGATCAACTGACACCAGACGATAATGTCACCATTGCAGCCTATTTGCAGATGGAAATGCTTGAATCCGGCTTTGCTGCGGTTTGCGAATTTCATTATCTACATCATCAACCTGGTGGTGCACCCTATAGCAGTATTGCGCAAATGGGAGAATCCATTATTGAAGCAGCCTCCAGCAGTGGCATTGGGCTGACATTGTTGCCGGTTTTGTACGAACATGGCGGCTGCGATGGTCGCCCGTTGACCAGCGGCCAAAGCCGGTTCGGAAATTCACCTGATAGATTTGCCCGATTATATGAGGCTTCAAAAAATGCGATTCTGCAATTGGGCAGCGATGCATCGATCGGTGTCGCTCCCCATTCGCTGCGGGCGGTCAGCCAGAAAGGTCTGGAAGCAGCAATTGCTCTTGATCCTGGTCAACCCTTACATATGCATATTGCCGAGCAGGTTGCAGAAATTGAAGAAATTG
>JAAENI010000474.1 GCA_024224595.1 Hyphomicrobiales bacterium | reverse complement strand
CGGCTGAAAAACGACTTTGGGAAATTGAGGATACCAAATCCTATGTCGGATTGTTGGGTGCGCCAGATTTCAGTGACGCCATGGCCGGGCTGGTGTTGGGAAATGCGGTACCGCGTGCGAATATTGCATGTGCCGCTACACCCGGTGGCACTGGCGCCGTGCGCCAAGCCTTCGAAATGATCCAGATGGCCAATCCGGAGGCCACCGTCTGGGTTTCAGATCCATCATGGGGTAATCATGTCAGTATCCTCAACTATCTGGGCATTTCCAATTCCAGCTACCGATACTTCGAATTTTCCACCGGCGAACTCGACTTCGCTGGTATGCTGGAAGACCTTAACGGTGCCAAAGCGGGAGATGTGGTTTTATTACACGGCTGTTGCCACAACCCGACCGGTGTTAATCTAACGAAAGAACAATGGCAGAAAGTTTCTGACGTGTTGGTCAAAAATGGACTGATCCCCATGGTCGATATTGCTTATCAGGGATTTGGCAACGGTCTCGATGAGGATGCATTCGGCGTCCGGCTGATTGCATCCACCTGCCCTGAAACACTGATTGCAGCAAGTTGTTCGAAGAATTTTGGCGTCTATCGCGAGCGCACAGGTATTTTCATGGGCGTTTGTCAGGATACAGCCAAGGTCGGGTCTGTGCAGGCCAATATGGCCTATCTCAATCGCCAGAATTATTCATTCCCGCCCGATCACGGTGCTCGTCTGGTAACCATGGTTCTCAATGACCCCCAATTACGCGCCGATTGGGAAGCGGAACTGGAAGGTGTGCGTTCAGGAATGCTGGCTTTGCGTCAACAACTGGCGGCTGAATTGCAACGCCAAACCAACTCGGATCGCTTCAGCTTCATCACCGATCACAACGGCATGTTCTCGATGCTGGGTCTGAGTGAAGAGCAGGTCGGCAAGTTACGCGACGATCATGGCGTGTATGCTGTAGGCGACAGCCGCATCAATATAGCCGGATTAAGCCAAGATACCGTGCCCATTCTTGCGAAAGCCATTGCTGCCGTTCTCTAGCAGTATATCTGGTTTGCAGTTTCTGGTTATTGAATAATAGAGGCACCATATTTCATGCGACCAGTTTTGATAGTCGCTTGCAGTTGTGAGCCAGAGCGATCAAAGTCCGCTCGTTTTTAACATTTTCGATACCGCGCAGGTGGAACCGGGTAAAGCCCAAGATCGATTTGATAATACCAAAAACTGGTTCGATGGTTTGCTTTCGTTTGCGGTATTTGTCTTTAGCCTCGTGTGTTTGAAGTTTCTCCTGCATTGCTATTCGCCACGGGGCGGTTATTTCAGGTGGTGGCTTGGTTATCTTTTTGGGCGGCCTGAAATCATAGGGTCGCTCAGCCTGTAGACGCGAAACAGCAATCAGAGGTTCGATACTGCGTGCATCAAGGGCAGCTACGATTTGTTCACCAGCATAACCAGCGTCGGCAAGCAGCGTTGTGGGTATCCCAACAATGTCGCATAACTGGCCTACAAGAATAGCAAACTCTTGTCGGTCATTGCTTGTGGAAACAACATTGGTGTCCAGGATCAATGCACTACCATCGGCGTTCACTATTGCCGGGCGTTATAAGCCTTTCATTTTTTGCAACAATCCTTATATCAACATGTATCGGCGATATGATGGATGGCGATTTAGTTTACGGGCATGATGGATTATTTGATACTGGTTGCCGGTCTGGCATTATTATTAGTTGGCGGCGATATCCTTGTACGCGGTGCTGTTGGGCTGGCGGAAAAATTGTCCATCCCTCCTTTGATTATCGGCTTGACGATCGTCTCGTTTGGAACTTCTGCTCCCGAATTATTTATCTCGCTAAAAGCAGCATTTGAAGACGCTGCCGGCCTCGCTGTCGGCAATGTTGTCGGGTCGAATATTGCCAACGTATTGTTGGTAATGGGATTACCAGCAACGATCTATCCATGTGTGTGCAAAGAAGAAGGCATCGGTCGCAATTTGCTGGTGATGATCGGCATTACCATCGTTTTTATGGGAATGATGGTCAATGGCATTCTGGAAACATATGAAGGTACAATCCTGTTCGCCTTGCTGGTGCTATATCTATATTCACAATTTCGCAATGCCACTAAAATTCGGGCAAGCCAAAATGGTGCTGCGAATGATGTCACTGATTATCATGAGGAAATCGAAAACTCTCCCACCAGTGCCTGGGTGATCGGCTTACTATTGGTCAGTGGTTTGATCCTGCTGCCGATTGGTGCTGATTTTGTCGTTGGATCAGCCAGCCGGATTGCGCGGTCATGGAATGTGAGTGATGAAGTAATCGGCCTGACAGTTGTTGCCATTGGCACATCGCTGCCTGAACTGGCAACAACCTTGATGGCGGTTTATCGCAATAGTGTCTCGGTTGCGCTGGGAAATGTGGTCGGTTCCAACATCTTCAATATCGCAGGAATTATGGGAATAACGACAATAGTTGTTCCGCTGGAGGTCGGTGGAAATATTGTTCAATTTGATATGTGGGTTATGCTGGCAACTTCAGTGCTGATTATGTTTTTGGCGCATTTTGGCAAAACCGTCAGATTTTCTGGCGGTTTGGCTATGACGCTGATTTATTGCGCCTATATTGGTTTAACACTGAGCGTTTAAGCGCCTGCTCAAGAATACACGACATGAGCAATTAAGGTTTAGATTGAATCATTTTCCCCGGTCATGGTCACGCCGACAAATTCCGCGTCATCCAATATATCAGGTTTGCGCGTTGATACGCTGACATATTCGACGCCGGGAACGTCCAGCGCATATTTCAATATTTTTCGACATACCGTTTCCTGAAGATCAATATGATCCAATTGCTCCAGACCCTTTATAAATCCATAAAGCTGGTCATAATCCATGGTATTTTGGATATTGTCACCTTCCTCGTAATCCCTTACACGTACGGAAACACTAACCAGTAAAAGCTGACGATCTTCACGCTCATGTTGATGAACACCAATGTAAAGCAGCAACTGGACGTTTGAGAGTTCGATTGTTTTTGTGTATTTTGTCATTCAAAAACCATTACCAAAATTGTTTAATTACTCTCCAGAAATGCTACATCGCGATTAAGCCCCAACAAACGCTGCCCCCCATCCAGGATGATAGTCTCTGCGTTGATCGATTTTGTATTCCACATGAACAAGACCGTATCAGCAATCTCGTCGGGCGTGGCACCGACGCCGGATAGTGAATTTGCGTGGCCCTGTATAAAATTATCCTGGCTCTGCTCTCCACTTTGCAACGTGATGCCGGGTGCAATGGCATTTATTCGGAGTTTTCCGGCAAATTTCATCGCCATCATTTCTGTCGCACTTTTGAGCCCGGCTTTTGACAGGGTATAACTGAAATAGTCAGGATTAAGCGCGAACAATTTATTGTCCAGCATATTGATAACCAGTGCAGTGGATGAGCAATCGCGTGCCAGGCAACGGGTAATTTCTGCCGGTGCCAGAAGATTTACCCGCAATTGCTGTTGGGCCGTGACATAATCCAAAGTGTCAGGAGTATCATAAACAAACATTGAAGCATTGTTGACGACGACATCAATTCGACCCATAGATTTATGAATATTATCGAACATTGATTCAATTTCATCCAACAGGTTCAAATCAAGACAGAACATTTGGGCACTAACGCCGTGTTGGTGTATGGTCTCAATGAGCGATTTGCCTTCACTACTGGAATGATTGACATGCAGCGCAATATCAAATCCGGCTTTTGCAAGTCTCACAGCCACAACGGCGCCTATCCGTTTTGCGCCGCCGGTAATCAAAGCCAATGGCATATTAAAGCGCTTTCCTTATTTCATGTTGAACAGACTCTTACATCTCTTGATTCCAGACATGGTAGTAATTTGAATTATGGATACTAGCAAGGACAGGAACAAAAATTTGATATCAAAAAATTCCTCAAAACGTGCAGTTGGCGCAAATCCTGATGCCCAGGATAATGCGTTATCCGAGACGTTGCGATGGCGAGAATTTGAACTTGATGAAACAGCCGAAGATAATAAAGCCGGGGTCGAGCTAATTGCAGATTTTGTTAAACGCCTGCCTAATTCACCGGGTGTTTATCGGATGTTTAACACGGCAGGAGATGTCCTTTATGTGGGAAAGGCACGCAGTCTGAAAAAGCGGGTTGCCTCTTACACCAAGATGATCGGCCACACCAACCGCATTGCGCGAATGATCCATGAAACCCGCAGCATGGAATTTGTGACAACCCACACAGAGACAGAAGCGCTGCTGTTGGAAGCCAACCTGATCAAGAGGTTGCGTCCTCGTTATAATGTGCTTTTGCGGGACGATAAATCATTTCCATATATTGTGATCACAGATGATTATGATACACCGGGTGTATTCAAACATCGTGGTGCAAGAAGGAAAGATCGCAACTATTATGGGCCTTTCGCGTCTGCCGGTGCGGTGACCAGAACCATTAATGCGATGCAGAAAGTGTTTTTGATACGTACCTGTACCAATGGTGTTTTTGAAGGGCGCTCGCGACCCTGCCTGCTGCATCAGATCAAAAGATGTTCAGCACCCTGCACCGATGAAATCAGCTCAGAAAATTACAAAACTCTGGTAACACAATCCAAGCGATTTCTTTCAGGCAAAAGCAACGCAATCAAAGACAAACTCGCCGAACAAATGCAACAGGCTTCGGGTTCATTGGATTTTGAAACGGCTGCAATAATTCGAGACCGACTCACCGCCCTCAGCCATATTCAATCTCATCAGGGTATCAATCCACAAACGGTGAACGAAGCCGATCTGTTTGCGATTGAGCAAAAGGGCGGAATGAATTGCATCCAGGTGTTTTTTTTCAGAACAGGACAAAACTGGGGAAACCATGCTTATTTCCCCCGTGCCGACGAAGCACTTGATGCGAAATCCGTGTTGAAATCCTTTCTGACCCAGTTCTATGACAACAAGCCCTGCCCTAAAATGATTCTGATCTCTCAAGATATTGAAGAAATGGATTTAATTGGTGAGGCATTAAGCGTCAGAGCTGGTCATAAAGTGATTCTGACAAGCCCGCTCAGAGGTGAAAAACGTGAATTGGTTAAACAGGGGCTAATGAATGCCCGTGAGGCGTTGGGGCGTAAATTGGCGGAAACATCGACGCAGGCAAAATTACTTACCGGTGTTGGTGAGGCGTTCGGGCTTGAACAGACACCCAAACGCATTGAGGTTTATGATAACTCCCATATTAGCGGCACCAATGCAGTGGGGGCAATGATTGTGGCGGGCAGAGAAGGATTTGCCAAAAACCAATACCGTAAATTCAATATCAAATCCAAAGACCTGGTACCTGGTGATGATTATGGAATGATGCGTGAAGTGATGACCCGACGGTTTTCCAGACTGCTGAAAGAACAAGGGGAACGCCCCAAATCTGATGAAAATGCTGAGCTCGATGATACAGCTTCTATGGCTCCCTGGCCTGATCTGGTTTTGATTGATGGCGGATTGGGCCAGCTTAACGCAGTCAAGGATACTCTGGCTGATCTGGGTCTTGAAGGACAGATACCACTGGTGGGGATCGCAAAAGGACCGGAACGGGATGCCGGGCTTGAGAAGTTTTTTATGCCAGGCAAACAATCGTTTATGTTGCCGGAGCGCGATCCTGTGCTTTATTTTGTACAAAGGCTGCGAGATGAAGCTCACCGGTTTGCCATTGGTTCTCACCGGACCAGGCGGAAAAAGGAAATGATCAAAAACCCGCTTGACGAGGTGGCAGGTATTGGTCCTTCTCGAAAACGTGCGTTGCTTCATCACTTTGGCACCGCTAAAGCTGTGAGCAGGGCAGCCCTGTCCGACCTCAAAGCGGTTGAGGGAATTTCTGCACACATGGCACAATCAATTTACGAATTTTTCCACGACAATAACCAGACAATTTAAATCCGAAATCTTCGACCAATATAATTCAACCGAAATTTATCGGGTTGAATTTTTAACCCATATCGGCTTTGTTGAAATTATGACCAAAACCAAGCAAAACCATCTGTTATCGCTTCCCAATATCCTGACTTATGGTCGGATTATTGCAGTGCCGTTAATTGTTTTGTGTTTTTTCATTGAAGGGAAACTTGATGGTAACGATACGGCCCGTTGGCTGGCGCTAGCGCTGTTTACAGTGGCATCAATTACCGATTTTCTGGATGGGTACCTGGCAAGAATTTGGGAACAGACCTCTGCGTTGGGGAAAATGCTTGATCCTATCGCCGACAAACTCCTGGTCTCTGCCTGTTTGCTGCTGCTGGCGGCGGATGGAACCATTGCCGGTTGGACTATCTGGGCAGCGATTATCATACTAAGCCGTGAAATTCTGGTGTCAGGACTGCGTGAATATTTGGCCGAATTGCAGGTGAGTTTACCAGTTACAAAAATCGCCAAATGGAAAACAACCATTCAGATGATTGCCATTGGTTTTTTGTTGGCTGGCCCGGCAGGTGATAAAATCCTGCCCTACACCACCCAGATTGGATTGGGCATGTTGTGGGTTGCTGCGGTGATCACACTTTATACCGGTTATGATTATTTTCGTGCCGGATTGCATCACGTCATAGAATAGTGCGAATTGAATAGAACGGTTAGTACAATGAAACTTGTATATTTTTCCTGGATCAGGGAGCGGACCGGCATTAGCGAGGAGGATGTTTCCCTGCCTGATAATGTCAAGAATGTCTCAGACCTCTTTGAATGGTTGCGTGGGCGTGGTGAAGAATTTGAAGGTTTTCTTCAACAACCCGAGATCATCCGCGTGGCACTGGATCATGTGCATGCGGATGAACCGGAAGCATCACTGAGCGGCGTCCGCGAAATTGCACTTTTCCCACCCATGACCGGTGGATGATGCGGTGATACAACCGATTATCAAAGTTCAGATTTGCCGGGAAGATTTCAGTATTGAAAAAGAAATCGAGGCACTAACCAAAGGGCGCTATGATCTGGGAGCGGTGGTTTCATTTGTCGGATTATGTCGCGATGAGGGCAATACCCTCAATTCGCTGGAAATTGAACATTATCCGGTAATGGCACAAAATGAAATTCAACGCATCGCTGAAACCGCCTGCGCTCGCTGGCCGTTGGGTGGCATCGTTGCAATCCATCGCTATGGCAACATTCTTGCCGGTGAAAATATTGTGCTGGTGATAGCTGCCTCCAAGCACCGACAGGCGGCCTTTGACGGTGCCAACTTCCTGATGGATTATCTTAAAACCAGAGCGCCGTTCTGGAAGAAGGAAAACTTCAAAAGTGGCGACAGGGGTGAATGGGTCTCTGCAAATGACGAGGATGATGATGCACTGGCAAAATGGGGTGATAATTCATAGACACATGGTAAAGGGTTGTTTTACCTAAAAAAGGATTCCGCGATCTTTCAACCCAGTCAGGTGAACATCATATTCACGGATTGGGTTTGAAACCTGACACTGGAGTTAATCCGTCTGGCCAT
Source organism: Hyphomicrobiales bacterium (assembly GCA_024224595.1). Classification (GTDB taxonomy): domain Bacteria; phylum Pseudomonadota; class Alphaproteobacteria; order Rhizobiales; family Rhizobiaceae; genus JAAEMP01. The sequence goes on along the minus strand of JAAENI010000474.1, from coordinate 7,584 downwards.
TTCACAATAATTTTGCTTGCAAACAAATTCGAATGATGGGTTATTAATTTCTGATCAATTCAACCTGAATAGAGTTCGATAATGACAGATTCATCAGAATACACACCGCCAAGTGTCTGGAAGTGGGACAAGGAAAACGGCGGGAAGTTTGCCAGTATCAACCGCCCGATTGCAGGGCCGACTCACGAAAAAGAATTGCCGGTTGGCCAACACCCATTGCAGCTATATTCACTGGCAACACCCAACGGGGTAAAGGTGACAATAATGCTGGAAGAACTGCTGTCGCTTGGCTACAGTGGCGCAGAATATGATGCCTGGCTGACCAAGATCGGAGATGGGGAGCAGTTTAGCAGTGGATTTGTTGCGGCAAACCCAAATTCCAAAATTCCGGCTCTGATAGATCTTAGCACTGCTGTACCGACACGCGTTTTTGAATCCGGTGCTATCCTTTTATATCTGGCTGAAAAATTCGGGGCGTTTTTGCCTGATGATCCGGCAAAGCGGACTGAGTGTATTTCCTGGTTGTTCTGGCAGATGAGCAGCGCGCCCTATCTAGGTGGAGGGTTTGGCCATTTTTATGCCTATGCGCCGTTCAATATCGAATACGCGATTGACCGTTTTGCCATGGAGGTTAAACGACAACTGGATGTGCTCGATCGACATTTAGCAGACCATCAATTTATGGTTGATGACGAATATACGATTGCTGATATGGCGATATGGCCCTGGTACGGTTCGGTAGTGGCAGGTAAGATTTATGGCGAATCGGCGACATTTCTTGAGGCTCATACATATACCAATGTCGTTCGCTGGACCCGTGAGATCAGCGAGCGGAAAGCTGTCCAGCGAGGGCGGATGGTCAACCGGACATTTGGCGACGATAATGAACAACTTCATGAACGCCATGATGCAGGTGACTTTGAGACAAAGACACAAGACAAGCTGGGGCCGTCGAGCTAGAGTTCAGTCGTTGCTGCCATAATTTTCTGCGTCGGCGCGGGGATCAAGTACATAGGTTTCCGGTGTTTGGGCCTTGCCAATTGGCACCGACTGGAAATCCACCGTCTCGTGATTTTTTGGCAGAGCGCGTGAACTTACCCTGAATAAAATAAATGCGGCGAGCAGGATGTGAGCCGCCCCCATTCCTGTAAACAGTCCATTGGGTCCAAGGGCATCCATTATCGGCGCCATTGCCATTGGACCGATCATTGATCCAATACCAAAGAGGATCAGCAAACCAGAAGCTGTTTCGACAAAATCTTCCGGATTGGCATGGTCATTGGCATGAGCCACAGCCAGGGAATAAATTGAGTAAATAAATCCACCAAATAATATAATGCCAGCAAAAAATATGTAATCCGGTTGACCGTTTACAACCGTAACGCCGGCCAAAAGAAATCCCGCCAGCGCTCCAAAAAAACTGGCCCCTATCATAACAAAGCGTCTGTCCATCCTATCGGATAAACGGCCAATTGGCATTTGAAAAATGATGCTGCCAATCATTGCAAATACCAGAATATTAGCGATATTGGTGTTTGACATGCCTGACAGTTTTGCAAAGACAGGGGCGAAATTGGCCCAGGCTCCAGATAACAGTCCCGCCACTATCGCGCTTACAACCGCCGCAGGGGAATTGAAATATAGTTTTACCAGATCAAATTTCGCGCGTGTCAGCGGTGCCGGAGACTGAGCCCTGGACAAGGCGGTTGGAAGAACTGCCAATGCGTAAAGTATTGCGCCAACCATAAATAATGTTTGCAATTGGGGATTGGCGATTACCAGCAAATACTGTCCGCACATCATGGTTACCAGAGATACGATCATATAAATCGAAAACAGCGAACCCCGGTTATCATTTGATATGCGTTCATTCAGCCAACTCTCAATGATCATATAGGAACCAGCAAAACAAAGACCGGAAATTGCACGCAAAATTATCCAAGCAACTGGATAAACCACCAGTCCATTGAGCAACATCACGGTTGCCAACAATGCCGATAAGGCACCAAAAGTCCGCACATGCCCGACCCTGCGTACCAACAATGGTACAACCAAGCAACCAAGCGTAAAACCAATTGCATAACTCGTGCCAATTAAAGCGATATACGATGTAGAAAACCCTTCAATCTGGGCACGTACCGGAATCAGAATTGCCTGTACACCACCCCCTGCCTGCAGAAACGCGGTACTCATAAATAGTGCTATGATTGGAAAAAATTGACGCAACATGGTGTATTCCCGCTGACTAACTAGATGCAAAACCAAACCCTGTTGTGTATTCTTGAACAGACTCTTAGAAAATCAGAACCAAAATCCTGTCAAAAAATTACTAATGTGATTTGCGATTTAACAAAAGCGACAATACCGTCAGTATCTACACCGAATGCGCCAATCAAGCTCAATTGTGTGTTTTTGATGGGATATTGCGATAGCAAAGATTGATCCAAAGTCGGGTGATATTTGATAATCCGGATCAAACCATCTGGCTTAATCAATCTTGTCGCAGATCAAGCAGTTTCTGCCTAATTTTCAATAAATCCTGCCATGCCATTTTTTTCTGAGCCGGATGATCCAGCAGGTTGGCCGGGTGAAATATGGTTATCGCATCGATTCGCCGATCAGCCATTTCGCAGGTTTTCCAACGCCCACGCAACTTGACAATACCCTGGGTGGAATTCAGCAGTATTTTTGCTGCAGCTCCGCCCAGAATAATGATCATTTTTGGGCATATCAATTCAATATGCCGTTCGATAAAAGGACGGCAAATTTCTATTTCCGGAACAGTTGGTGTGCGATTTCCCGGCGGGCGCCACGGGATGATATTGGTCAGATAAATGTTTTCACGCTCAAGCTTAATTGCCGCCAACATCGAATCAAGAAGCTGACCTGCACGACCAACGAAAGGCAATCCGTGGATATCATCATCGCGCCCCGGTGCTTCACCTATCAACATAATATCGGCAGCCGGATCGCCATCAGCGAAAACCATGTTTTTGGCACTGAGATGCAAATTGCAACCTTTGAAACCTGCCATGGCTTCACGCAACTCGTCTACTGAACCCGCTGCCCTAGCCCTTTGACGGGCTTCGTTGACTGCATTTTCATCGGGCATTGCGGCGCTGGAAGTTCGATTTTGCACATGGTTGAGCGATCGGGGATCAAATTCGCCTCCTCTGCCAGAATTTTGAGTGACGGTCTCACTGGGCCCGCTGACCAATTCCGCTATCGTATTTTTCGCACTTGCATTTTTCCGGGATAAAGCCAATTCCCTGGACAATGCAAACTGGTCAACAGGCTCATCTCCCATTGCCAAATCAACACCGGCATCCTTGTACCACATGAGCAGTTCGAGGTATGAATAAGAATGCAAATCTGTTGGTGGATCATTCATAGTTCAGCAAACATATACAAGGGTTGTCCAGGATGAAACCTTGGTTGTCGTTTTTTCACTTGTTAAAATATCAAAGCAGGCAATATAACCTAGGATAGTATTAAAGACAATTGATCGATTGACGTATACGTAAATCGAGATTAGTAAAATACCCAGCACCAACAACGAACATATGAATGTTTTTTGAAAGTCATCAGGGAGAATTGAATGTCAGAGGATCAGACGCCGGCACAAGAAGTTGAGCGCGAAAGCATGGAATTTGATGTTGTTATTGTCGGCGCTGGACCTGCCGGACTGGCAGCGGCAATCCGGCTGAAACAACTCGATGAAAACCTCTCTGTTGTTGTACTTGAAAAAGGTGGTGAAGTAGGCGCTCATATTTTGTCCGGTGCAGTAGTTGACCCTGTTGCCATCAACAAACTGGTACCGGACTGGCAGGAGCAGGAAGGACACCCGTTCCAAACGCCAGTTAAAAAAGATATATTCAACTACCTGACCAAGACAGGCAAAATTCGCCTGCCAAATCTTACCATGCCCCCGCTGATGAATAATCATGGCAATTACATTGTATCGCTGGGCAACGTATGTCGTTGGCTGGGCGAAAAAGCCGAAGCCCTTGGTGTTGAAATATATCCAGGTTTTGCGGCTGCGCATGTTGTATTTGACGGCGACAAAGTTATTGGCGTTGCCACCGGTGATATGGGAGTTCAGCCGGACGGATCACCTGGCCCCAATTTTGAACGCGGCATGGCTTTGTTGGGTAAATACACACTGATTGGCGAAGGGGTTCGCGGATCACTTGCCAAGCAATTGATTGCAAAATTTAATTTGAGCAAGGATTGTGAACCGCAAAAATACGGCATTGGAATCAAGGAACTCTGGGAAGTGTCCGACGAGCAACACCAGGCTGGCCTTGTACAACATTCATTTGGCTGGCCACTGGATGACAAAACCGGCGGTGGTTCATTTCTCTATCACCTGGAAAACAATCAGGTGGCGGTTGGATTTGTGCTGCACTTGAACTACAAAAACCCTTATATTTCGCCTTTTGAAGAATTTCAGCGATTTAAATCCCATCCGGCAATCAAAGATATATTCAAAGGCGCCAAACGCCTGTCTTATGGCGCACGCGCTATCAGCGAAGGCGGCTGGCAGTCTGTTCCCAAATTAACATTTCCCGGTGGCTCATTAATTGGTTGCTCCGCCGGATTTGTGAATGTACCACGCATCAAGGGCTCTCATAATGCCATGCTTTCCGGCATGCAGGCGGCTGAAGCGGTGTCACAAGCTCTGGCGGCGGGACATGTGGGTGAAGAACTCACATCGCTGAATGAAAGCTGGCGGACAAGTGAGATTGGCAAAGACCTGAAAAGAGTGAGAAATGCCAAACCGTTATGGTCGAAATTTGGAACAACGCTAGGCATCATGCTTGGCGGTGTTGATATGTGGATCATTACTTTGACCGGCGGTTGGTCGCCATTTGGATCGTTAAAACACAAAAAGGCAGATTTTGAATGTCTTGAACCGGCGAGCCAACACAGCAAAATTGACTACCCTAAACCGGATGGTAAATTGACCTTTGATCGTTTGTCATCGGTCTATTTGTCAAACACCAATCACGAAGAGAGCCAGCCTGCTCATCTGAAATTACTCAATGACAGTCTGCAAAAATCCAGCGAGCATGACGTTTTTGATGGACCTTCATCGCGTTATTGCCCGGCAGGTGTCTATGAATGGGTTGAGGAGAATGGCGAAGATAAATTTGTTATCAATTTTCAAAACTGTGTTCATTGCAAAACATGCGATATCAAAGACCCCAACCAGAATTTAAACTGGACCTGCCCGCAGGGTGGTGAAGGCCCTGTTTATGGCGGGATGTGAAACCATTTCGAATATCAATACAAACGTGCGACGTTAGTCAATGCCTCAAAATCAAGCTCCCGATGATGCCCAAGTAAATGACAATGGCGATAATGTTAATCAGCACATAAACTATCGCCGCTGTTCGAACTGTAAACACGACAAAATGGAACCGGTGTCGAGAATTAGTGAAACCGGTTTTATTGCAATGACAACTTTTGGACAGGTATATCGCTGTCCAGAATGCGCTGCTGAGGTCAAAATTCGTGCTCCAGCGTCGATTATCAGCGGCAGCATTTTTGCTGCATTTGTCGCAGCGATTGGCTGGTTGGCATTTATCAACGGGCCTTACTGGTATGCGACCCATCTTTCGTATTTTTCATTGAATTCCTATGAATTCTACATGGTTTTCATCGATCTGCTGGTTTTTGTTCTCTACTCTCTGGTGGCGATTTACGGCGCATGGAGTTTATGGAGTGAGATCATTTTGCCGATTAAGACAATTGTTCTGCACCCTGCAACTGGCGAAAACAGGAAAATGAACGATCAGGAAACTGCTGGTTCAAAGAAGTCCAGAAACATGCAACTGTTGGCATTCTTCCTGTTTCCTTTGGTGGTGTACATCCCTCTGCTGGGTGGTATCTGGCTTTTAGACACCGCCGGGATTGATGTCAGAAATGATGAAACATATAAATTCATTATGTTAGCCGGAACTTTTGCATTTGCCATCTTTCTGGCCAAACGTTTCAAGGTTGAATTTGGTCTGGTGTTTTTTGGCATGGTGTTCTGGATGGCAACTGTTGTAAGCATTATTTTTTTGATGTGAATAATTCAATCCCAATTTTTCCCGGAAACATGCCAATGTGCCAAATACAGATGGTAAAATGATCATTTGGATAAGGCCCGCAGTAAATCGAATAGCTCTTACTTGTACGTCAACTCGAGCGTATCCGGCTTAGATTGAAGGAGGATTGTGTGCCGGTTTTGAAAAACTGATCATGGATGCGAACCGACTGGATTCGCATCAATAAATTCTCGCTGAAGGCTCGATACCAGGGATGAGGCGCTCGCTCGCGATGCTTATAACGAGGTTGATCCGGTTGGCCATTTTCCTGGTTCCGGCCACACGATGCGTAACTACAAAACAGCATTTTACCAGCGCGCTCTCAGTGTCTCAGAAAATGTTGAAAGCTGGGAAGAAGGCGGTGGTATGAATATGCGCCAACGGCGCTTATAACCGATGGAACATAAAGCTCAAACAATATGAGTCACCGGTAATGGATCATTTAATTCGCAAAAAACTTCAGGCTAATGTTGCAAAGCGCAAGGAAGAACTTCCGAATACATGGCATTGATATTTCAGGAATTTGAAAAAATACGGGACCGAAGTCCCGTAATTCTCATCTCAATAATAGATGGAATTATCTATCCAACAACTTCAGTTTCCGCAAACCAATAGGCGATTTCTTCTGCCGCAGTCTCGGGCGCATCGGAACCGTGAACTGAGTTTTCGCCCAGGGACAATGCAAACTCCTTACGAATAGTGCCTTCATCAGCGTCAGCGGGATTTGTGGCGCCCATGATTTCACGGTTTTTGGCAATAGCATTCTCGCCTTCCAGAACCTGAACAATAGTGGGTGCGGAAGACATGAATTGTGTCAATTCACCAAAGAACGGGCGCTCTTTATGAACGGCGTAAAACCCTTCAGCCTGGCGAAGGCTCATCCAGACGCGCTTTGAAGCGATGATGCGCAATCCTGCTTCCTCAAATTTTTGAGTAATTGCTCCGGTCAGATTGCGTTTGGTGGCATCGGGTTTGATCATTGAAAATGTGCGTTCAGTCGCCATAGTAGTACTTTCGAAATTGGGAGAAACTAGATTTGGCGCTGTATAGCGCCAAGCAGTCCGGCCCGCAACCCAATATGGCGCAATTCCGCCAATAGAGTATTTTTGCTTCACCCATGAATTAGGTTGTCAATTGACCCTCTGTAACGCTGTGTCCCAATCCATCATGCAGATCCTGGCAGCGTTTAAACCAATCCATGACCACATGATCCTTAGGCAACATCTTCAAGCTGGATGAAACTCTCAGCCACTGGAAAGCCCCGAAAACAATATAATCAGCAAAATTTGGGTTGGCGCCACCGATGAAATCATTGTGCCGCAATGCAATTTTCATCGGCATCAGACGGCTCAGGAGTTCGGGAACAGTATCTTCGCGCCCGGCAATCAGCTCCTCCAGTGTAACACCAAACAGCTTTTCCCGTTTGGTGCGGAAAAAGTGCTGATCTTCATCATTTAGCATGTTGTGGATATCCAGCATCGCCCATTTG
>JAAENI010000473.1 GCA_024224595.1 Hyphomicrobiales bacterium | reverse complement strand
GGCATTTAGATCGACGCCTGTCAAAAGGTGCAACCGTGATGCTTTGCCGTTCACACCTTTAACGGTTGTCTGGGGTGCGTAATCCAAACCATTTATCTTTCACGGCCTGATAATGCTCTTCAGGCTCATAAATCGCAACTTTCAATTTCATACGACGAGCATCCAGTCTTCCAATTGCTGACAACAAGGAATAACCGGCAACTATGGAATCACGCCGTGCACCAGCTAATGTGATTTGGGCGCTTAAAACGGATTGTTGTGTCGTCAATACGTCAAGTGTCGTGCGTTGACCAACATTTCGTTCTTCGACAATGCCTTCAAGAGCCAGGCGGGACGCGCGCAATTGAGCAACACCCGAAGTCACAGAATGACGCGCTGATTCAAGTTGAGAAAAAGCGAAAATCACCGCTGCACGCACTTGATCAACAATTGAATCAACTTCAATACGACGCTGCCCCAACAGCTCCTTGTTCTGCCTGATCTTGGCTGAAACCGCCCCACCCTGATAAATAGGTACAGCAAGCGTCGCATAAACGGAATTTGAAACATTGCGGTCACCCGCCAGACTCACATCAACTCTTTTGCTAGCACTACCTGAAACTGATAAACTCGGGAGTAAACCACCTTCGGCTGACTTAACGTTAAAAGATGCCTGATCAACCAAATGGTGAGTTGCCAGGATTGCAGGGTGTTCTCTTCGCGCAATTGCCAACGCTGCATTAATTTCACGCGGTAACAGGTTATCAATATTGTGAGCAGTCTGCTGATTTTTAGGATCATGACCAACTATCTGGCGATAAACAGCTATTGAACCTTTTAGTTGCGCGCGAGCGGAGGCCAGTGCAGCGACTGCTGAGGCCCTGCTGGCTTGTGCCTGAGCAACATCGGTGCGGGTACTCTCACCTACGTTAAATCGCTCTTTGGCCGCCCTGACCTCTTCATTCAGGAATGCGAGGTTTTGTCCTCTATATGAAGTAACACTAGTGTCTCTCAACACATTCATATAGCTGCTTGCAGCGTCAAATAGCACATTTTGCTCTGAATTTCGCAAATTTTGTTGCGCGGCTTTTACCGCAGCTTTTGCTGATCTGACATTGTTAACGGTTGTCAAACCATCAAATAGTGTCTGCGAAATTGTAACACCAAAGCCGCGTGGCTTCAACTCAGTCGTGCTTCTGGTACCCGAATATTTATAGACCGCGCGGGAAAGTCCATAGTCTGCATTTCCGCTTATCTTTGGTAAATATCCGGAACGGGCCAAAGGCACACCTTCATCGGTTACCCGTGTTGCCGCTCGCTGAGCATTCAAAGTCGGGTTCCCGATGTAAGCTGATGCCATGGCGCTTCGAATGGTTTCAGCCCTTGACGTCGATGATATCAGGCTACAGCCAATGATAATCGCGATAATTGACAAGCCGGATTTTGGCTTCAAGTATTTCTTGCAAATCTTAGTTCCACAATTGGCGTAGCCCCAAACAGCGGATTGATTGTTAAACAAATAATGATGACTGTGCTTCCGGGGCATGGCAATTCTCGAACCTCTATCGTACTGGTAACATTTCGACAAGCTCGTCGCGAGCCCATATCGAGAGTATCAATTCAACTCGAGCCTGGCAGCATTGATGCCAGGAGAGACAATCAAAGTCTCGACAGAGCGAAAATAGCAAGTTTACGGGCAAGGTCAAATTAATCTTTGACAATTCCAAGCAAACACATAATTCTTTTAACATGCCGGCAAAAACTCAGAGTGCCAATGGCTCCAAGACGCTTCCGGCATAAAAGCGATTTATACCTGGTTCACGTGCCGATCATTTTAGAATTCAAATTCAACTTGCTCTTCAAAACCTGGAAGTGGCCAAACAGCGCAATTGAAATGAGACAATTTACACAACTTTTTTCCCTCACGCACGAAAAGGGTCGCTTTGCCAGTGTTTCCTGTACCTTCAACTGCCACAAGCCTGCCGCCTTCTTTTATCTGCTCAGCAAGCATATCTGGAATTTGACCAACTGAACCACCGACGAAAATAACGTCAAAAGGCCCTTCCTTGGCATAACCGTTGATCAATGGTCCGGTTACTACAACTGCATTGTCAACTTCCAGTTCGGAAAGTATTCGGGTGGCTTTTGCAGCCAATTCTTTGTCCTCTTCAAGTGCGACCACCGAGGAACATAACCGGGCAAGAACTGCAGTCGAATAACCCGAAGCACAACCTATATCCAATACAATTGCGCCCGATTGAATTTCAGCCAACTGCAAAAGCCGTGCAAATGATGCAGGCTCCATTAAACAACGTGGGAAAGCACCTCCAGTGTCCCCTAATGGCAAATCCTCATCTCTATATGCGAGTTGGGCCTGGGATTCGCTGACAAATTTCTCACGAGGAATTTCGAGCATGGCTGCAATGATTGAGAAATCAGTAACGTCAGATGGGCGAATCTGACAATCAACCATCGTTGTTCTTTGAGCGCTAAAATCGTTCATTATGTTGACCTGCGGGTTTTGCGGGAAAAGGCGGTCCAACTGGTAGATTGCCTTACCCATCACTTATTTCATGATTTGACATACAGCACGACAAATTGTGCAGTCAACAAGATTTGCATGCTTTCACATTGGGATTGTGGTTTTGTGGACAAGCCAGATAGAAGCACAATACTTGTTTGAACGTTGACACAGATCTAAGCCACCTATTCAGTGAGATCGATACGGGGTTTGTGTTGTTCTACCTGATCACGTTTCATTTTGCCGGTAAACAAATGAATCCAGAATGCCAATTTCAAGAACGGAGAGTTTTTAGTGAAAGTCCCGTCAGGAAAATAGTGCCACCATCGATGACCCATTGTAAAATATACATCATCAACAAAACGTTCTGACACTTCAATTCCGGCATATTCGCGCTTCCAGTCAGCGCTACAAGCAATCCTTGCACACCAGGCACGGCCGAAGCGCCTGATCACTTCAGTTCTTTCATCGTGTCCGCGCGCTTCAACAAATCTGCGTCTGGCGCTCAAATAATCCTTTGATCGGCCAAAACAATCGCCAACTAATATCGCGATGCCTATTATCGCCAATATCGCCAGGGATTTGATTCCAAATGCTGCATTGACCAACCCAATTGCAGCGGCCATGGCGATCAACGCTAAAGGCGGCCATATGGCATCAAGGTCCAGGATAATGCGTTTGGGCGGACAAGGATGCGCATCCAGATACAGATCGACAAACAAGCGTTCAAGCGCAGCGCCGTCATGGACTATTTTATGGTAACGTTGACCCGGTCCATCTGGCGCATGTTCCAGCCGGTTTAAGGTTGACTTGCCGGCCAGCAAAGCACAATCAGATCGCCCCGCCTCCAATCGCTGCGACAACAGACAAAGCGCCTGATCGTGGCGCAAATCGTCATGGTCGTTGATATCTTCATAGCCCAGTGCAATCCCGGCAATGCGTTGCGCCACAAGTGTGCGTACCTCGTGCACCCGTAATGCTGGCGAACGGTGGTCGCTAAAGCAGGCCGCAACCCGTGAAAACAGACCAACCGCTCTATCCACCTCCCCAAGCAACAAAATGCCAGCATCTGACGTCATCGCACCACCATCAAAAGATGCCACTACTCGCCGACCATTCAGGCCTTTAAATTCAAGTTTATCTGTTCTGCACTCTGTTGGCATCGGACCCAGTTCCATAATCTGTTAAGCCTTTGTAGTAAAAGAACTTTACACGATTATTGGGGCCGATGCACTATTTAGTGTGAGATATTCGGGCTAGGGCCTGAACGATGAATGCCGACCAAAGCCCATACTCAATAACTTCACACAGGTTTCAAAACTCGAATATCAATAGAGAGACAATCTCTCATTCAATAATTGAAAAAATGCATCTGCGTCAATGTCACAAGCCCACTCAACATTGGGCTTTTTCCCAGTAACCCGCCAAAAATCCACAGCGGTATGGCCCATAGTCAATTCACTCATTGTCTCTACTGCCACATGACACGATTTGAATTTAAACAGATCAGGCTTGAGCAACCACGCAACTGTGCAAGGGTCATGCAGAGGCGCGCCCCCGGATGAATATTTTTCAGAATCATGTTTACCAAAAAAATCCAGCATACTAGCGGCAATTTGTGATACCGGATTACCAATTGCCTGAATTGCCTCGACGCGATTTTGGGTCGTCATCACTTTATGGGTTACATCGAGGCCAAACAGGATTATTGGTCGTCCACATTGTAACACTACGTCACAGGCATGGGGATCAACGTAAATATTGAATTCTGCTGATGGCGTTATATTTCCACCTTCGAAACAGGCGCCACCCATAATTACAATCTGCTTGATCTTATCCGCAATTTCGGGCGCTTTTACCAATGCCATTGCAATATTGGTCAATGGTCCGGTTGCCACAATTGTGATCTCGTTATCCTGGGCGGTGCGCGATTCAGCGATAATGAAATCGACTCCATGGCGATCCTGCAATTGGGTGTTTGGTTCAAATAACTCAATACCGTTAATACCGGTTTCACCATGGACATGTTCTGCGGTAACCAGCTCTCGAACCATGGGACGATTACATCCGGCAAATACCGGTACATCACAGCGGTCCACAATATCCACAAGCATCGCCAAATTGCGTTTGATTTTTTCCATCGAAACATTGCCGGCAACAGCGACCAAACCACGAACGTCCAGTTCCGGAGCGTTCAATGCCAAAAATAACATCAATGCGTCGTCCTGCCCCGGATCACAATCGATTATTACAGGTATTTTGCTTGTCATGGGAGATCCAGTTTTCAAATGGTTTGAGGCGGCGCGATGCAAGTACGCTGTTTATCAGTATTTGTAGATGGACAGTTTGAATAATTCAACAATTGTTCTAAACGCCTGACACGGTTTTGTTCAACCAATTAGTTCGGATTGGTGAAACTGAAATCCGCCGCACTCGAACATTCAAGGACTGTTTGGGCATTCTTCAGATCATTGTTTGTTGCCCGTTTTCGTGCCTCATCCGGATCCAACCCATAATTCAGCCAACGCCTAATAAGTCGTTCTTTCAATATGTCCATCCCTGGATTAATGAATACTGTTTCGTTCCATTCACTTTGTAAAGCTGCCCAAGGGGGATTGTTCAACAGCAAATAGTTCCCCTCCACAATTAGCACCCGATCCTGAAGTGTCACCTCTTCAACTCCGGCAATGGCAACATCGCTTTCACGGTCGAATTTGGGAATAATAATATTATCCTCACCACTGTTTAATCGCTTAATAAGATAAATGAAACCAGCAACGTCAAAGGTTGAGGGCGCACCTTTGCGATCCAGCAGGTTTCTCTCACGCAGGATAGCATTGTCGAGATGAAACCCGTCCATCGTGATGATACGCGAACGAATTTTCTGCAATGCAATCAATTTATTGAGTTTGGATGCTGCGGTGGATTTGCCAGCGCCGGGTGGTCCGGCTATCGCGACAACGAAGCGTTGCTTGTCTTTGGCCTGTTTAATGATATGGCGGGCAAATTGGTCAATATTCACTCGATGGCAATCGCTTCTGCGGGAGGTTCATTAGCACCGGTCATATAGATGAGCGCATCATGCACGGTGTATTTGCTGGGACTGATTACGCACTTTAAAAAGTTTGTAAATTTGAAAACGAAATTATTCATCAACCGTAACAAGGAGATCAAGAATTTCACGAAGATCAGGCGGTGATGGTTGTGATCGCATCGTTTTGGCAACCACTGTTACTGTCACAAATTCTCCCTCAAAACAAAGGATCCCGTTTTGGCTGCCGCGAACAGAAAAACGTAAAGAACTTTTGCCGACTTTTAACAATTTGACCTGGCATTTCAACTTGTGGCGCGGTGTGACGGGTGTACGAAAGTCAAGGCTCATATGGACAAATGGCGTACCAATATCGCGATCCAAATTCAACTCATACCAGTTTACACCAACAAAATATTCCCACCAGGCATCTATGGATTCCAGCGCAAAATAGGGAATTCTGCCGGTAAATGCGATCATTGCAGGATCGCAATCCGCCCAGCCTACCCGTATGTCATGGACAAAGGGCTCAATAGGTTTCGACATGGTAGCGCCCGCTTTTCCGCATTTCATCTTTCAATGTATTCCAATCCAGACTTGCTTTACCGGCAATGTCATATAAGGCGCTATCAACACCTTCCTCCATTGCCTTCATGCCACAAATATAGATATAGGTCTGCGGGTCTTTTAAGGCCTCGGCGATTGAGGCGGCGGCCAGGCGCAATTCATCCTGAACATAGTTTTTGGGTTGCCCTTCAACTCTTGAAAAGGCAAAATGTGTATCGAGAAAGTCATCAGGAATTTTATTTAGTGGACCAAAATAGGGCAAACTGTCGGGTGTGCGGGCACCAAAAAACAACTTCAGGGCACCATTCTGCTCCGGTAAAACACGCTGACGACGCATCGTGAATGCTCGAAAAGGCGCAGAACCTGTACCGGTGCAGATCATCAATAATTTTGCCTGGGGATCATCGGGCATGAGAAAACTGGCACCGAAAGGCCCGGTCAACTTAACCACATCACCTTTTGCCAGATCACAAACATAGTTCGAACAAACACCCAATTTCTCGCGTTTTATCGTCAGGGAAATATTGTTGACGTTTGGCCTCTCACCATCACGGGGGCTGGATATAGAATAAAGCCGCGGCAGGTGTGGTTTGCCGTTTTCATCCGTGCCCGGACAGATAATTCCAACACTTTGACCTTCCAGCACCGGAAACGTAGTATTGCCAAGATTGATAATGATATGGCGCACATCACTGTCTGCATCCGGAGAAGTCAACCGAAAATTGCCCTGAATTTTCCCTTCTACCGGATTCGCTAGATTGCGCAAATTAATCGAGGGTTTTGAAGCGGATGATGGCGCGGCCACCTGACCACTGCCTTTGTGGGCTTGGGCCAATAAAGCCGCGATGTCCTCATCCAATGCCTCGACACCTATATCAGATCCACCGTCCTCATCTGCAAATTGCTGTTGCTCCGGCAATTCCATCCAGCCCAATTGATCTTCAAGCGAATATGGTTCAGCCACCACCCGCCAGCTATCAATCGAACCTGTTGGACAGGGGGAAATACAATCCATGCAAAGGTTGCAAATCGATGCATCAACCACAACATTGTCATCGTTGTGGGTAATTGCCTCTATTGGACATGTTTCTTCGCAGGTGTAACAACGAATACAAAATTCCGGGTCAATCAGATGTTGTTTTTGTGGTTCGGCCATATTCAGTTACTCAATATTCAAATTTATGCCATGTGTAACTGTACGTATTCAAAATCGCCAGGCTTGTTGTCAATGCCAACCCGTGGTGGTGCGATCCAGTTGGCGTATTTACCAGCCTCCCAGACCGGCTTCATCAGGGATTGAATGAAATCCCCATCTGCCAAAGATGGAAGCCAGTCATTTTTACGTTCTTCCCATTGTTCTTTTGAAATAACAAGCCCGTCAGGCGTGATTGGCGCATTATTAAACACACCTATTTTCCTGTGGAAGCCGGAATGGGGCAATTTCAGTTCAAATTCAATATTTGATTTCTTGATGAGCAAATTCCAGCGTTTAACACCACCCGCCGCATCATTGGAATAATCGTCACGTAATCTCATATTGATGGCAGTCAAAGCGGGTACATCGACTGTTTCAATTTTGTTATTGAGGAATTGCGCTGCCGAATAGGTGTCGTTGTTTAATTGATGATCATCATCAATCTTAACTTCCTGATAGCGGCCCTTAATTCCAGAATTGAATGCACTCGCCGCGTTGGTGGAGACTTCAGATCCAAACAAATCCAACGACAAAGTATAGTGCAAATTGAGTTTCTTCTGGATGGTTGGCAGGTCGATAACACCCAACTCGCGCACTTTTTCTATATCATATGGGTCTGTTACTCCTGCATCATTCATCGCTTCACAAGTGCGTTGAATGGTCCGCGCAACTCCGGTTTCACCAACAAACATGTGGTGGGCTTCTTCTGTCAGCATGAAACGGCAGGTGCGTGACAATGGATCAAAACCCGATTGTGCCAGGGCCTCAAGTTGCATTTTGCCGTCCCGGTCGGTGAAGTAGGTAAACATGAAGAATGACAGCCAGTCAGGTGTTTCCTCATTGAACGCGCCCAGCATGCGCGGCGTTTCTTCGGAACCCGATTGGCGCCGCAACATTTCATTGGCTTCTTCACGACCATCACTGCCAAAATATTTTTGCAGTAAATAGACCATGGCCCATAAATGCCGCCCCTCCTCGACATTGACCTGAAACAGGTTACGCATGTCATATAATGAAGGTGCTGTTTCACCCAGGAACCGTTGCTGCTCGACCGATGCGGGTTCGGTATCACCCTGAATGACAATCAAACGGCGAAGTAATGAGCGATATTCACCGGGCACCTCCTGCCAAGCAGGCTCACCAAAATGTTCACCACAGGGAATTGTGCGACCTTCAACTTGAGGTGCCAGCAAAATTCCCCAGCGATATTCAGGCATTTTAACATAGTCAAATTTTGCCCAGCCTTTAGGATCGACACTAATGGCGGTGCGCAGATAAACACTGCTCTCCTGAAAACCAACAGGGCCCATATTGCCCCACCATTTAATGTAACCCGGATGCCAGCGCTCCAGTGCCTTTAGTACGCGGCGATCTCCCGAAAGGCCGACATTATTGGGGATAATTGTATCGTAATCGACTGCCATTGACTGTGTCATGTGATATTCCTCTGGTAAATTTTATACACGCCGCTTGTCATATTTGCCACGAATTCCGCTGCCATATCTCTGCAACGCGCCTTCTTCGCCGACCGCATTGGGTCGCTGAAAAACCCAATTCTGCCAGGCAGTCAGGCGACCAAAAATCCGGGTTTCCATAGTCTCCGGGCCAGCAAAACGCAGATTAGCTTCCATGGCAGTCAATGCATCGGGGGAATAACTTGCCCGTTCTTCGAGGAAGACACGCACGTCATCGTCCCAATCAAGGTCATCGAGTGCAAAGGTCACCAGTCCCAGATCATTTGCATCCTCAGCTTCCAGCGACTTTCCAATCGCCGATTTCGCGGCGGCCAAACTGTCCTGATCTTCCAGAAAGCGGGTTTCCAAGCGTGTCAGATTATTTGACATTGGACAAAGGCCAAAATTGCTTTCACTCAAAGTGATTGTCGCAACAGGGCGATTATCCCCTTCGAATTCTCCATCCGCCATATAAGAACGATCAACAGCAAACAATATTTCAGACAATACTCCAGCAAAACACGAACCAGGCTCGATCAAAGCGACAAGAGAACGCGAGGTCAGATCAATACGTTTCAGGATACGTTTCCAATACAATAAAATTTCATTGGCAAACCAGTCCTGTTTATTTTCGAGAAGAAGCCTTTCGTGGGCCAGAACCTGCGTCGGGTCGCCACTGCATTTGAATACTACAACCCCTAATTCTGTCTGGTTAAAACGCAAATGCAAAATTGCATCATCAAGTTCACGGGCAGCCCGCAACATCCAGGTTTGAGCCCCCTCGCCACGCAGTGCATCAATGTTTTGTGGCGCAGCATCCTGGGGTCCGGTAATACTGATTGTGGCCGTGCCTGCATCCTGGTCAATTGAAACTTCAACAGCAGAATAGGTCAACGAGCCGTCCGAACCTATCTCTCTTTTCAATGGCTCAAGGGTGATCCCATTTGCATTTTCCTGAGTTTTTGACAAGTCGGCAAATTCGCCTGCTCTTTTGGCGACTACTTCATCAAATTTCGAATTGGCAACCAGTTCATCAACAAGTCCCCAGTCCAGCGCCTTTTTGCCCCTGGCACCTTCTTCAGTTGAACAAAATACATCGGCGCGATCCCTGCGGATTTTTCGCTTGTCTGTCACTCTTGTTAATCCACCTGTACCCGGTAATACCGCCAATAGCGGCACTTCTGGTAATGATACGTTGGAAGAACCATCATCGGTCAGGATAATATGATTGCAGGCCAAAGCCAGTTCATACCCTCCGCCAGCGCAGGAGCCTTTAATGGCACAGATATATTGCTGACCTGAATCTTCGCCGGCATTTTCATAAGTATTGCGGGTTTCATTGGTAAACCGGCAAAAATTCACTTTGTGCGCATGTTCAGCCCCGCCCAGCATGCGAATATTTGCACCGGCACAAAATACATTGTCTTTACCCGAACGCATGATGACAGCTTTAACCTCGGGGTGTTCAAACCGCATGCGTTGAACAATGTCTGCCAGTTCAATATCAACGCCCAGATCATAAGAATTCAGCTTCAACTGATAACCATCAAACAAACCACCTTCTTCATCCACATCCATGAATAAAGTTGCAATGCGATCATTATATTCGACACGCCAATGGCGATATTTTGTTGGATTGATTTGGAAATCTATGATCTTTGACATGGTTCACCGGCCTTGGAACTACTGCAATACAGAACCTTTATATTAGAGAAATCAGCAAAGGCAAATCTTATTTACGTATTTCAATACTGATTTACGAAATTCATTTAGTTTCAAGCACGATATAAGCGCGACCAACATCTGTGAAAACAATTCCTGTATTAAAATAGAGAAAAATATTCACGGTACTCCCATTTAGATACTGTTGCCAAATACTGGCGCCATTCGGCAGTTTTAATTTGGGTAAGGTAATCGACAAATTCAGCACCTAGCAGTCTGTCGGACTTGCACAATCACTGTTAACAAAACTGGATATTGGTCCGATTTTTCGCTCATTTTCGTTAAATATTCCCGATATTCGCCTCAAATGATCGAAATATCGACCTCAATTCCAGTTCTGTTCTCAAT
>JAAENI010000472.1 GCA_024224595.1 Hyphomicrobiales bacterium | reverse complement strand
AGGCGACACACAACTGCTTCGCACAATGATTTTCATGGCAGGAATCAAGTGGTACCTGACTGTTGGCGCATCGATTGTTTTATTCTGGATGCTGGTCAACTGGATCAAAATCAACTTGAGGCTGCTGATTATATCGATGATTCCAGCTGCTGCTGTCGGCCTGTTTTTTGAAACAAACCCACAGCTTCCATTTACGCTGGCAATTACCGGACTCTCACTGCTGCTCTGGCGCACAAAAGGAATGGCTGGCCAGTGGCTTGACTCAACCTGGAATTTTGCAAAAGATATTGTACCACTTCTGTTCTGGGGAATCACTGTTGCAGGGTTGCTGCTTGGAAGACCTGGTCACCAGGGATTGATGCCTGAAGGATGGATTGCTGCTGCGGTTGGAAACAACGGGTTCCTATCCACTTTCACAGCATCGGTTGTTGGAGCATTTACCTACTTTTCATCCTGTACCGAGGTCCCAATTCTGCAAGGTCTGCTTGGCAACGGCATGGCCAAAGGCCCGGCACTGGCACTGCTTCTCGCAGGACCTGCACTCTCACTGCCAAATATGCTGGTAATTCGCAAGGTGCTGGGTAATCAAAAGACTGTGGTTTATGTATCATTGGTCATTTTGATGTCGACAGTTTGCGGACTGCTTTATGGGGCGTTTTTTACTAGTCAGGTCTTGGGGGGATAAACCCTGGCATTTGATGTTCGAGAGTTAGCCTGAATTGTGGATCTATCCACAAAATATCCCGAACGCTCAAGATATAAGTAAGTATCCAGAAAAACTCTGAACAAAAAACAAAAAAATGGCCTTTCCCTATTGTAAGGTGTCCGAACAAAGTGTATAATATTGACTGTAAATTTTGAAAAAGGCTGCAGCCGTAGCTCAGAGTATTGCACACAAGGGAGCCTTCTCGCATGCGAATCCTAACTTTACCTTT
>JAAENI010000471.1 GCA_024224595.1 Hyphomicrobiales bacterium | reverse complement strand
TGACTACATGCCATCGGCAATTATTCATCTAGTGGTCGATATTGACGATGACAACAACATAAACCGCATGCCAATGCAGCAACATTGCTTGATTAACGGCATCAAACTTCCTCAATTATCGGTGCCATGTTGCCTTGCAACCCAGGCTGAACGAATGATCCTGGCAATGCTTGGCGTCAACATTTCCAATGGTTTTTATTGAACAACCCAAAATTTTGGTTGCACACAGAAACAGTCCTGCCAAAATGGGAATATAGATGTTGGAAGGCATGAATTGATGATTGGACTTGTACTCGTAACCCACGGTGGACTGGCGCAGGAGTTTCGATTGGCTCTGGAACATGTGGTTGGACCGCAGAGCCAGATTGCAACTATTTCCATAGGTCCGGATGATGATATGGAGAAACGTCGACTCGATATTCTCAAGGCCGTATCCAGCGTCAAGGACGGATCAGGCGTTATTCTTTTGACCGATATGTTCGGTGGCACTCCATCAAATTTGGCCATATCCGTGATGGAAGCCGGGACGATTGAAGTGGTAGCAGGGGTAAATCTGCCGATGTTGATCAAACTTGCCAGTATTCGCAGCGAGGATGATATGGAGCTTGCCTTGACGGAGGCGCAGGAATCGGGCCGGAAATATATCAATGTGGCCAGTCAGGTCTTGTCTGGCCAGTGAAAAATAATTCCATAAAAAATCGCCGGTTATGTATTATCAACAAGCGGGGACTGCATGCGCGCGCCTCAGCAAAATTTGTCAAATGTGTTG
>JAAENI010000470.1 GCA_024224595.1 Hyphomicrobiales bacterium | reverse complement strand
GGTCCAAAGAGAGGGGGAGAAAAATGTTTTGGATATTGACGAGAAAAACAAAATGCCCATCAGAACAAAAAGCAGATACATCGCAAATCGCCCAACATGATAATTTATTGCATCAATGATTTTGACATATCTGACAACTATCCCAGGCATTTATTCGAAATCCTACCTGACGTTCAATCTCTCGGCTGCGAAAGTCAGAGCCGAAACCAGCAGATTGCTGATTTCAGTCTGTTGATCAAAGTCAGCTACCAGATCATTCTTCATCTCGATCATCACATTGGCAATGCCGCGCCGGTTTCCATGTTCTTTCAAAGTATGGGTCACCCCGTCACGCGGACCATAGGGTTGATTGCGTTCAATTTTCAAACGGGATTTTGCGAGAAATGTCAGCACCCCGTCGGCCATACGATTGTCGGAATCATGCAAAACGCCAAGATCAACCCGGCGTTTGCGCCCATGAAAAACAGGTGTAAACGAATGAATCGTAACCAGGATAGGTGATTTTACCCGTCGCGAGTGCGACCCCAGGCACTCGGTCAAAGCATTGCGAAATGGAAAATAATATTGTTCGGCCCGTTCGGTGATCTCATCTTTATTCAGATTGATATTACCTTTGATATCAAATGCTTCACTGCGTTCAGGAATTGCGCTTTTTGCGGTTGGCGGACGATTACAATCATATACCAGACGGGAAACATTCGAAGAAACCAGCGGTGCATCAAGCAATTTGGATAATTTTAGTGAAACCTCATATGCTCCCGGATCCCAGGCCACATGACTTTCGCGGACTCTGGCACCAAGGCCTAAATTGTTAAATTTCTCCGGGATAAATTTTGATGCATGCTCGCAAACCACGACAAACTGACCGTTGCCTTTTGGATTGATAACCTCAACCACTCCTTTTTCCATCACATTTAAATCAGTTTCTTTTACTGAAATACTCACAAACTCAGAACCTCAATTATTCTTGATCAGGTGGAAATTCAACAAATTGAGCGCAACAGTCAAGAACTATTTGTAAATGTCATTTTAATAATATTTATTGGTGGAACTTTTGTTTCAGAAACGATCGTATTCTGGAGCACAACTGAAATTTTAAAGTGATAAAACTGATATGGAACGTGAACAGACAATTGCCGCACTAACACATCGCGAGCAAGGCAATTTTACGCGTTCGGAACGAAAATTAGCCAACCCAATTCTTGAAACTATACGGTATCCGGACTTGGAAGCATTACCTCTCTGTCAAAAGCCTCCAAAGTTTCCAACCCGACCATCGTTCGCCAGGTAAAAAAATAGAACTTTTCGAGGTTTGCACAATTGCAATCAAGGTTAAAAGCAGAAAATTGTATTCTCATAATTTTTGGTATTCATCGCTACGAGCGCGAAATCTCCAGCCTTGCTAAAGCCGCAAAAAACCAGCATCTCGACATTTTGTTTTGTTCACCGATCAATGGGGTTCACCGATTACAAAAACTGCCAATCATTCCTTTCATTCGAAAACCGAGGCACCTTCCGCCTCGGATTCGAATATGGTTATCATGTTTATTGTCGAAACGCTTATTGCCGCTGCTCAAAACGAGACCTGGGATGACACCCGTAAACGTATGAAAATTTGGAAGAATTTTTCGATAAAACCAGCTTTTTCAAAAAACCTGGCTAATGACCTGATGTTTTTTTCAGTCCCGGTCGATTTCTGCCGCGACAAAGGCTAAATTATCCTAAATGATTCGTATGAACCGGCAAATATGCAATTGGTTCCAAAATAGGGATACGAATAATCGATGGATAATTCCAATGACCTGTTTTCAGTCGGTAGCGCCGCGGCTTCAAAAGGTGGCGCAACGTCCTCAAATGCGCACGATGCAGGCAAAACCCCTGATGGTAAACAGACTTCGGCTAAAAAACCCACTGCAAAAAAAAACAGCGACGGTTATCAGGCTTCTGATATCGAGGTTCTTGAGGGCCTTGAACCAGTCAGGCGTCGGCCAGGTATGTATATTGGCGGCACCGATTCCAGAGCCATGCATCACCTTTTTGCTGAGGTAATTGATAACTCGATGGATGAGGCTGTTGCCGGTCATGCAAGCTGGATTGATGTGGAGCTGGATGAAGAAGGATATTTATCTGTAACCGACAATGGCCGGGGGATTCCGGTTGACCCTCACCCCAAATTTAAAGACAAATCTACTGTCGAAGTGGTCATGACCATTCTGCATGCGGGTGGGAAATTTGATTCCGGTGCCTATGAGACTTCAGGCGGGTTGCATGGCGTGGGCGTATCGGTGGTCAATGCATTGTCTGAACACGTTGAAGTAGAAGTTTGTTCAAACCGCCGGTGTTACAGACAGGAGTTTTCGCGTGGTGAGCCACTTAATCAATTGAAAGATGTCGGTGAGGTCCACAATCGACGCGGTACCAAAATCAAATTCAAACCAGATCCGGAAATATTTGGCAAGAATTGCAAATTTGTACCCTCGCTATTGCTGAAAATGGCCCGCTCAAAGGCTTATCTGTTTGGTGGTGTGAGAATTCGCTGGCTTTGTCATCCCTTGTGGATTGCTGAAAAAGATGAAACACCAGAAAAAACCGAGTTCCACTTCCCTGGTGGTCTAAAAGATTATTTGCTGGAAAAAGCTGATGCCAAACATCAGGTAACGCCGGAACCATTTGCCGGCAAAGCGGGTAACTCAGGCAGTCACGGCGCCATGGAGTGGGCTGTCACCTGGCATGGCGACGATGGATTTGTCAATTCCTACTGCAATACCATTCCAACAGGAGATGGCGGAACCCATGAAGCGGGATTGCGCATTGCATTAGCACGCGGCCTGAAGGCCTATGGGGAAATCACCGGCAATAAAAAGATTTCGATGATCACTACAGATGATGTAATGACATCGGCTGCAGCGATGTTGTCCGTGTTTGTCCGCGAACCGGAATTTGTCGGTCAGACCAAAGATAAACTGGCAACAGTTGAAGCTCAGAAACTTGTTGAAACCGGTATTCGTGACCCGTTCGATCACTGGCTTGCAGCTTCTCCCCAGCAGGCAGATCGTCTTTTGGAATGGGTGATTGACCGTGCTGATGAGCGATTAAGGCGGCGCAAGGAAAAGGAAATCAACCGCAAGTCCGCCACCCGTAAGCTACGCCTGCCCGGAAAACTCGCGGATTGTTCAAAAAATGCCAAAGGCGGCACGGAACTGTTTATTGTCGAAGGCGATTCTGCGGGTGGTTCCGCCAAACAGGCGCGCGACAGAAAGTCTCAGGCAATATTGCCACTGCGCGGTAAAATATTGAATGTTGCCAGTGCCACACGCGAAAAGATAATGATCAACCAGCAAATCGGCGATATCATTCTGGCTTTAGGTGTGGGGACGCGCACCAAATATCGTGACAGTGATCTGCGTTATGACCGTATCATTATCATGACTGATGCCGATGTCGATGGCGCCCATATTGCCTCTTTGCTGATCACATTTTTCTATCAGGAAATGCCCGAGTTGATTCATAACGGCCACCTTTATCTGGCCGTTCCACCGCTTTATCGAATTACCCAGGGCAGCAAAACACTCTATGCACGCGATGAAGCCCATCGCATAGAATTGCTGGAAACCGAATTTAGCGATAACAGGAAAATTGATATCGGACGGTTCAAGGGACTTGGCGAAATGATGCCTGCCCAGTTGAAGGAAACCACCATGGACCCGAACAAGCGAACTGTATTACGTGTCGAGGTGCCGGATTTCGATGTCGATCCTACCAAGTTACGAGTTGATGAATTAATGGGCAACAAGCCTGAGGCACGATTTAAATTCATTCAGGAAAATGCTGAATTTGTCGAAGAAGTTGATATTTGATTTTTCGCAGCACTTACTTTTTGATACCAGCGCGATGAACCGCGTTGGCCTGTCAAATGATATCAAAATAGATCGCGCCAGTTTTGCTATCTGACTGTAACTTCTTTGCACAGGCTCAAGTTGATAAAAATTTTTGGTTTGCTAAAAGTAACAATCGTTTTTGTATTAGCCATATATATCCTGTTGATATCCGCACTATATTTTTTGCAGGAACGATTTATTTTTCCTTTTCCAGATATTCAAACAGATACAAATAATCCTCAGCATTTCGAGAAAATTTTCATTCAAACTATTGATGGAGAATACTTGTTTGCACTTCATCACCCTTCAGAAAAAGGGGAGGCAACCATCCTTGTTTTTCATGGGAATGG
The DNA here is from genome assembly GCA_024224595.1 of Hyphomicrobiales bacterium. Taxonomy (GTDB): domain Bacteria; phylum Pseudomonadota; class Alphaproteobacteria; order Rhizobiales; family Rhizobiaceae; genus JAAEMP01. The sequence continues at coordinate 814 of JAAENI010000470.1, read as the reverse complement.
AGACGCCGCCATCCGCCAAACGGAAAAAGGCAAAGCCTTGGTAGCAGCGGGGTTTGGTGTTTTACTCGTCGAGTACCGAGGCTACCCTGGCAGCACAGGCAGCCCTACCGAAACTGGCCTTTTCACGGATGGCAGAGCAGCCTACGACTATATAATCCAACAAAAAAAACAGTTAATCGGCCTGTACGCGCATTCTCTGGGAACCGGAGTTGCAGTCAAACTTGCATCAGAGCGAGCAGTATTCGCAGTTGTTTTGGAATCACCATTCGATTCTCTCATGTCAGTTGTGAAATCCAAATTGCCCTGGGTTCCGGTCAAATTTCTTTTAAAGCACAAATTTAATTCAGAAAAATTCATAAAGAAGATGAAATCTCCATTGCTGATCATGCATGGTGACCAAGACCGTACTATCCCGATCAAACACGGCAAAAGATTGTTACAATCTGCGGTTTCCGAAGCCAGATTTGATAAAATAGTGGGCGCAGGTCACAATGATCTTCTGAATTTTGCAACCCAGACAAAAGCAATTCTTTTCTTCAAAAAAATGATGCCGCATTGAAGAGCCAACCGCTCATTATGCGTCCATTTTATATAATCACTCTGGTGCATATCAAACAACATCAATTACGGCGCAATTACAATTGCGGTAATGGTATGCTGGTGTGCCGACACGATTTTGAAGTCCAATCTCTTTACCAGGGCTGATAAGAAGAACGGCGTTTATTCTTATCGCGGAATCTAATAACGGATTGGCCGGCAATTAGAGTTATTGTCAAATCTAGTGTTTTGAGGGTTTGAAAGTTGGCGGCGTATC
>JAAENI010000469.1 GCA_024224595.1 Hyphomicrobiales bacterium | reverse complement strand
TGTTAACAGTGATTGTGCAAGTCCGACAGACTGCTAGTCACGAGAAACACCGGTAGTGGTTTTGTCATTGATGCTTCAAAAACATGACTGTTGGGATTTAAAGTACTTACAATGAAATCAGGCAGACCAAACAAACCTTATCAATCAATGTTGTTAGCCGGTATTTTGGCCAGTGTTGTATTGATTGCACTAGCGACAATAATTTTAACCCAACTGGTGATCTTCCCAGTCAACAACGACACTGGTTTTGGATTCAACTTTCTGGATACAGTAATAGTGAAAACTGTGATTTTCACTTCCTACCAGGCCGCGTTATCTACTTTCCTCTCAATCCTGATCGGAGCAATTCTGGCATGGTCATTGGCCAATAATCCAGATTTCCCGTTTAGGAACCTTCTGGTTGCTTTGATTTCGTCTGCATTGGTCTTGCCAACACTCGTTGTTGTTCTCGGAATTGTGACAGTTTATGGCAGAAGTGGTTGGCTGGCAGGCGTCTATTTCATCCTGTTTTCAGAAAAATTACCGTTTTCAATTTATGGCCTGAACGGAATATTGTTAGCCCATGTGTTTTTTAACGCTTCATTTGCCTGCAGAATTCTCCTGCATCGATTTGAATCAATTGCGGAAGAAAAACATAAACAGTGCTTTGCCCTTGGAATAGGGTTTTGGCGGCGGCTTAAGATTGTTGAATTGCCTGCAATCATCACCACTTTGCCTGGTCTGGCAACAACAATATTTCTCTTGTGCTTCACATCGTTTGCAATTGTGCTGACTTTGGGTGGTTCTCCTGAATTTAACACATTGGAGGTGGCAATATATGAGGCAGTTCGTTTTGATTTTAATCTGCCGCGAGCATTTCAATTGGCCATGATACAAATTATCATTTGTATCATTCTCGTTATGTTAGCGAGTGCAAAAATGGGTTCATCATCATCTGGTGCAGTTAGAAATGCGCCAGAATATCGATATCTTTATTCTTCTGGCGAAAAAATTATCCAGTGTTGTGTCATTGCTTCTTTTGCCTTGTTTTTTTTAACGCCGTTGATCGCTGTGCTGATTGATGGAACCGGGCCGCAGTTGATGGATATTATTTCCAAAAATAGATTTCAGAGCGCACTGACCAATAGTATTTTGATTGCTGCCGTGTCCACGCTTTTGGCGATGTCGCTGTCTGTTGTCATCGCCAGTGCAACTGCAACTCTGTCCTCACCGACTCGTCTGACTCAGGTAAGTAAGAGACTACCAGTATTGTCCTCAACGATCATTGCGCAAACCTTGGGTAAAATGATATCAACCTCGGCAATGCTTTATCTGGTTTTCCCCGCTTTGGTTATGGGCCTGGGCTTTTTCCTGCTCCATCAGACTCTGGGAGGTAACCCGGTGATTTGGGCTGCTTGTGTAGTCACCCTCGCCAACGCCCTCATTGCAATTCCCTTTGTTGTAGCGATTCTGCGCCCGGCAATACAGGGCGCTGCAAAAAAACATGATCGCCTCTGTGCATCGCTGGGATTGGGCAGATGGGTCCGATGGCGCTATATTGACTGGCCCGCTTTGAAAAGCGACGTCACTTATTCTGCTGCCCTGGCATTTTGTTTTTCATTGGGTGATCTTGGCGTAATAGCGCTGTTTGGTAGTGATCAATTTAGAACATTGCCTTGGTTACTCTATCAAAATTTTGGCTCCTATCGCACCCATGAAGCCAGCACCATCGCACTCATTCTTTTGATGATGGTAATCGGGGTGTTCTGGGTCGCCCAGGTATCAACGGCATCTGCAGCCGGGGAGCATTCGAGTTGACATTACTTGAAGTGGAAAATATCAGGTTTTCCTATGAACTGGATCATAAAAGCAGGCAGAGTTCCGATCTTGAACCAGGTTTTGAATTTAATTTGCAATTGGATGCCGGCAAGATATTCGCAATTGCAGGACGCTCTGGATCGGGAAAATCTACTTTGCTGGATTTACTGGCCGGATTCTTAATACCTGGTGCGGGTAAGATTATTCTGGATGATCACGATATCACCGATGAAAACCCCTCGAAACGCCAAATCTCGATACTTTTTCAAAATAATAACCTTTTTGAGCATTTGAATGTTCTCGACAATGTTTGTCTGGGTTTGAGCCCGAATAAAAGACCGACCAAGGTCCAGAAGCAAAAAGCAATACAAATGATTTCGCGTGTTGGATTGCAGCACTTTGAAGGCCGGATGGTCGCTACACTTTCCGGAGGACAGATGCAGCGCGTGGCTCTTGCTCGAGAATTGCTGCGCCAAACCAAATTGATATTGCTGGACGAGCCGTTTAATGGCCTGGATGAAGATTCGAGGGAAGTTATGATGGCCATTCTCAAACAAGCCGTGCGAGAGCGTCAACGTTCAATTATTTTGGTAACCCATGACATACAGTCGATTAGATCAATTGTTGATATCCTGGCAGAGGTAAAAGACGGAAAACTGCAATTTGGAACACTTCCATTTAAACCGGCAGCAATCTAGACCGCTTCTTGTTTACACGGAATCATTTGACCGTTTATTCACGTTTACTGGCAAGGCATGATTTTCGCCGTAGTCTGGTTGACCACAAGAAAAGCATAACGCTGTCCAGAAAGCGTGAATAAACGACCTTCGGTGGACCAATCCAGTTCATCTGCAGCGTTGCAAAACTTATCCGATCAACCAGATCGCACTGCGTTTTGCGCCTTGCCGAGTGAACTGGCTTGGTCCATCAAATGCTTCCGTGTAAACAAGAAACGGTCTAGATCGCATCCGGTTTTGATAATTCGCCGATCAGCCTGGTCCGCTCATCTGGCGCAGATTGAGCACGGGGCATATATACATTGCGTTCAAGAAAATGCCCTGTAAGCCTTAACCCAGCTTTCAAATCCTCTGCCGTCACCGGTTCGTCTGTGTCCTGTTTTTGGTTCAACATCAACTTTGGCAATGGTAATAATTTTTCAGCCCAGGGTTCGCCTTCACTGCGACAAACTGCACAGCCTGACTTTGGAGATACCCAAACCAGTTCCCGGGTTGTTCCTGATACCACGCATTTGTTGAGACTTAAGCCAAAACCCAGAGCTTCGAGAAGTGCCAATTCAAACCGAATTAACAGGTGGGTAGAAATTTTTAGCACATTGGCGTGATCCAGGATTATGTTTGAAGCGCTATACATGTGCGCAAAAGATTCGCGTTCTGGCAGCAGCCGCAGATGGTTTGCCAGAACCTGTACGCAAAACAAACTGGCACGATGTTCCATAATGGATGCAGCGCGGAGTAATTCAGGTTCAACCTGGTAATAACCCAGATGTTCATCCAGGCGGGCACGCCATACTACATTTAGCAAATTTCCCGATTGTAAAATCGAACGCATTTTTCGAGAACGCCCACCGCGAACCAAACCAAGATAACGCCCGTGATGATTTGTCATCAACTCCACAATGACACTGGTTTCACCGTGGCGACGAACGCCCAGAACCAAACCCTGATCCTTCCAATCCATGAAAAACCCACATCCTCTTCCAAAAGCCCGATTTAGCGAGGAAATTCCAACCCCATTTGTCTGTAACGTTCGGGATCATTGATCCAGTTTTCCCGCACTTTGACAAATAGAAACAAGTGTACCTTATCATCTATCGCTTCAGAAATCTCTCGGCGCGCAGCCATGGAAATTGCCTTGATGGTACTACCTGCCTTGCCAATGACAATTTTCTTTTGGCTTTCACGTTCAACGTAGATCACCTGGTCAACGCGCACACCGCCTTTAGGCTCCGCACTCCAGTTCTCCGTCTCCACATGAGAGGCATAAGGTAATTCCTGGTGCAGACGCAGGAACAGTTTTTCTCGTGTAATCTCTGCAGCCAGTTGGCGCATTGGTAAATCTGAAATCTGATCATCGGGATAAAGGAATGGCCCCTGCGGCAAGACGCTGCTCAGATAGTCCAGAAAATCGGTACAACCATCACCTTTGAGTGCAGAAATCATGAAGGTTCGATCGAAATCGACACTCTCATTGGCCTTGGCAGCCAATGCCAGAAGTTTGTCGCGTGGCACAGTATCTATTTTGTTCAACAATAAAATTTTGGGCTGGCTGACATTTTTTAGAGAATTCAGAATATCTTCAATATCAGAGGAAAAACCGCGCTCACAGTCGATCAGATATGCCACCTGATCAGCATCTCTTGCGCCGCCCCAGGCAGTGGAGACCATGGCGGTATCCAGTTTTCGACGAGGTTTGAAAATACCAGGCGTATCAACAAAAATTATCTGGCACTGCTGATGCATTGTAATTCCACGAATGATCGCCCGGGTGGTTTGTACTTTGTGGGTCACAATGGATACTTTTGATCCCACTAACCGGTTCATCAATGTGGATTTACCAGCATTGGGAGCACCAATCAGTGCGACAAAGCCTGCTTTTTCTTGTGCAACGCTTGTCATTTATCAGTTTCCTTGGCTTTCCAAACGTCTTCCCTCATCAACATTTTTCCAGCAGCTGACTGTTCAGCTGCTTGCTTGGAACTGCCGGTACCCTCAGCTTCTTTCAGCCCTTCTATCAAAACTGCAACCATAAATACGGGATCATGGTCTGGTCCGGAGCGGGAAATCTCTTTGTATTTGGGCGTACCCAGTCGCTTTGAGTGGGACCATTCCTGCAATTCTGTTTTAGAGTCACGGCGCGCGGTTGCATTATCAAACAGACGCGTT
>JAAENI010000468.1 GCA_024224595.1 Hyphomicrobiales bacterium | reverse complement strand
ACCACGTATTTTTTACCACTGGCGGTTCCACTGCGGTTGATTCCGCGCTTCGTTTCATTTTGTTCTTCAACAATGTGCTTGGCCGGCCTGATAAAAAACACATTATCTCGCGCCACGACGCCTATCATGGTAGCACTTATCTTTCAGCATCATGCTCCGGTAAGGCGCGGGACAAGAATTACATGGATTTCGAGCGTGGCTTCGTTCATCTGCTACCCTCGCCAAATCCTTATCGCCGACCGGATGGCATGAGCATCGAGGATTTCTGTGATGCCAAGGTTCAAGATCTTGAGAGCAAAATCCTCGAACTGGGCCCTGACAAGGTCGCCGCTTTCATCGCCGAACCGGTTCTGGCGTCCGGTGGCATAATAATGCCACCGGAGGGCTATCATGCCGGGTGTCTGGAGGTCTGCCGCCGTCACGACGTTCTTTATATTTCTGACGAGGTTGTCACCGGTTTTGGGCGTCTGGGTCATTTCTTTGCCAGTAAAGATGTTTTCGACGTTGATGCCGATATAATCACATCGGCCAAGGGCCTGACATCCGGCTACCAGCCGCTTGGGGCGGTTTTGATTAACGACCGCGTCTTATCCAGAATCTCCGGGTCAGACGCGGATGGGGCGTGTTTTTCCAGCGGATTTACTTATTCAGGTCATCCTGTTGCCTGCGTGGCAGCGCTGAAAAACATCGAGATCATGGAGCGTGAGAAAATATTGCAATACGTCCAAGAAGTCGGACCTTATTTCCAGGAACGCCTGCGTACCATGCTCGATATCCCCATTGTCGGTGATGTTCGGGGCATCGGGCTGATGGGTTGCGTCGAATGTGTTATCAGCGGCGATGCAAAAGACCCGCTACTGCTTGACTACGAGATCGGCAATCGTATCGACAAACACTGTCAGGAATTGGGTTTGCTGGTTCGACCAATGATCAACATGTGTGTGATGTCACCCCCGCTGACGATTACTCGCAAACAAATCGATGAAATGATGGATGTCCTTCATAAGGGAATTTATCTGGCAATGGAGGATGTTCGAAATGAAGGCATCTGGAATGGCTAACGTGGATCCGCGCTACAGCTTGCTGTTCGAGCCAGTCAAAATCGGTCCGGTGGTTGCCCCGAACCGTTTCTATCAGGTCCCCCATTGCACTGGACTGGGCTGGCAGCGGCCGCGAATGCTAGCGGAGTTGCGCGCCGTCAAGGCGGAAGGAGGCTGGGGTGTTGTTAATACCGAATATTGTTCGATCCACCCAACATCCGATGATCTGCCATATCCCTATGCTTCGCTTTGGGATGACGGCGATATCAAAGCCCATGCCATGATGACAGAACAGGTTCATGCGCATGGCGCGCTCGCGGGAGCAGAATTATGGCATGGCGGAAGTCGATCAGCTAACCTGTATTCGCGCGAAATATCCATGGATGTGGCAAGTATACCAGACTTGGCCGGCAACCCCTATCAAACACGGGCGATGGACAAGTCGGATATCCGTGACCTCAGGCGCTGGCACCGTCAAGCCGCCTTGCGCGCCAAGCAGGCCGGCTTTGATATCGTTTATGTCTACGCCACGCATGGCTATCTGCTGTCCCATTTTTTGTCGGCCACCACCAACACCCGTACAGACGAATACGGAGGCAGGCTGGAAAACCGGGTTCGGCTAGTGCGTGAGTTGATTGAGGAAACCAAGACGGCAGTAGGAGATACCTGTGCCGTGGCGGTGCGTTTTTCATCTGACGAAACCGTAGGTGAAGACGGAGTGCCGGTTACCGGTGAAAGTCGCGATATGATGGAATTACTGGGAGAACTTCCGGATATCTGGGACATCAACATCAGCGATTACAGTTATGAGATGGGGCACTCGCGCTATGCCAAGGAAGGTGCGCTTGAGGATTACATGTCGTTTGTCAAATCCGTAACCACGAAACCGGTGGTCACCGTCGGCCGTTTCACCTCGCCCGATGCGATGCTGTCACAAGTTAGACGCGGCATCGTCGATTTCATTGGAGCGGCCCGGCCATCGATTGCCGACCCGTTCTTGCCTGCGAAAATACGTGAAGGTCGATGGGATGACATCCGTGAATGTATCGGTTGCAACATCTGTTATTCAGGCGACGGTCAGGGAGTGCCGATCCGCTGCACCCAGAATCCGACGATGGGTGAGGAATGGCGACGCGACTGGCACCCCGAACGCATCGAAAAGAAGGGGTCGGATGGGACAGTGCTGGTGGTCGGCGCCGGACCGGCCGGGCTGGAAGCTGCACGCGCGCTTGGTCAACGCGGTTATTCGGTGGCGTTGGCTGAATCAAAACGCCAACTCGGCGGTCGTGTCACCATCGAAGCTGCCCTTCCAGGCCTCAACGAGTGGACACGGGTTCGCGATTACCGCCTGCAACAGATCGAAAAAATGCCGAACGTCGAAATTTACCGGGAAAGCGAACTTTCCGCCGACGACGTGCTGGCATTCGGGGCCGACCATGTCGCGATAGCCACCGGTGCGCACTGGCGGGTTGACGGTTTCGGTCGTAACAGCATGAAGCCTCTTGCCAGCCTCGGACCACGAGAACGACTGTTCACCCCCGATGACATCATGGCAGGACAGTTACCGGAAGGCCGGGTTCTACTGTTTGATGATGATCACTATTACATCGGTGGTTGTGTTGCCGAATGGCTAGCTACCAACGGCGTCGAGGTAGTCATGGTGACCCCGGAGGACAAGGTTTCGGCCTGGGGAACCTACACCGTTGAACAGGCCCGCGCGCAGCGCCGGTTGATAGAAATGGATGTAGAAATTGTCACTGCTCACGGCTTGGAAAGTTTTGATGGCAACAACGCTATCACGCGTAGCGTCTATACTGATCGGGAAAGGCGAATCGACGCTGACGCACTGGTTCTGGTCACGGCGCGCACGCCCAACGACCAGCTTTATCACACACTCACCGAAGGCATCGCAGCCGGCGCCGGGGGGCTGCCGCAAACGTTGAAACGGATTGGTGACTGCGATGCACCGGCGATCATCGCTGCCGCGGTTTATGCCGGTCACCGCTATGCCCGTGAACTGGATGCGTCTGACGCGCCAGCGGTGCGGCGCGACCGGGTGGTCCCTGATTTTTAATCCGGGAAGGGTGACTGGTTTTTCGACCGCGCACCAGAAAATTCGTACAATATCATATTTTCGCGGAAAACCGCCGCTCTTTTCGCCCCCAATTTGCGAGCTGTGCAGGGAGTGCATGTCCGGTATATGGGTAACGCGGATTCGGGATAAGGGACTGTTAAGCGGGATAAGGGAGTAACCGGGGCAAAAAGGCAGGCATTCATGCCATTTCCAGGCATCGTTGTCTTACGAGTCCGGGTAGGTAGGGCACGGCAGTTGCACCAGGCACTTTGAGGCGATCACCGAGATAATTCCAGTATGAGATGCCGAGCTTGCGGCACGTCTTGATTAGTCCGATGAAAGTGTCTCTGGCCTGCCTGCCGGTTTCAGATTTTGTACCACCGGAGAGTTTTCGCCGGGTGACCATGGCACGGATATCATTTTCCGAACCGTTGGTATTGAGCGGTACATGCGGGTGATCCAGGACGACGAGCAAATGATCGCGTTTGGCATGAAGACGAGCCAGTAGCCGATCCAGGGTTACAAAGCCTGTTTTGCTGGTAAACAGCGCATCAAAGCGCCGCGCCAATTGTCTGGCCCGCAATCGCGTTGGCATTTTGCGATATTCTTTCAAATCGGCATAGAACCACCACAACCGGGCTTGGATACGTTCCTTTTCCCGCCGCTGGTGGTCTGTGAAGGTATCCAGCTTGTGGATCAACCGTTCGGCATGAACCCAGCACAGGGCATGGGTTCCAATGTTGAACTGACCAGCGTCATCGGAGAGGATTACAGTATCCGCCAGCAGCCCGTGATGCGACAAGGCACCCCATAATGCGCCTTCGCTGGCAACGCGTAGCGGATCGGGATGAACTTTCAAGTCCGCAATACCAAGACGGTGAAGTTCGGCCTGCCATGCGGCCTCATCGGCAAAGTGCTGCTTGGGTGCACCTGCCAGAAGAGCTATCACCACCCCGCTCAGATTGAGTTTAGCCATGTAGGAAAAGACCGCTTCATTCAGCACATAATCCTTATGGCCTGCCCGCAACAGCGACAGGAAGTTCAGGCGGCTCTTGGAAAAGCTGGTTCCAAACCATGCGAAAGCATCATTGCCAATCTGCGTCGTCACGCCATTGCGGTCGCGATGGCGCGCACCGGTGTCATCAACACTGACCCAGGGCGCGCTTTCCAGCCCGGCGTGTAACACCGCATTATTCTCAGCGACAAAACCCTCCTGACCATCATTCAACAGCCGCATGATCTGGCGTTTGGAGATATCTACTCCAAGATCAGCCAACAATGTTACCAGTCGTTCAACGCTGGTCTGCAGCCCATGATAATGCGCGAGGATGAAACGGCGAAGTTCGGGGCCAAAATGTCCTCGCGTGCCCGCCGGCAGGGGCGCTACAACATAGCTGCCATCTGGCATAAGCCAGCGCTCGCGCCGTAACAAAACACTATGAGGTCGGCAGATCAAATCCTGGACCAGATAATCTTCATAGCCCTTAAAGCGAGAGCCAGCTGGTGCATCAGCCGTGACTACGCGCTTTTCATCAATCACAACTCGGTCCTTCTTCTTGCCCCGCCGCCGCTTGTTAGCGGCCCGCCCCGCCTTGGCACGTGAACGCGCTTTCTTATTCATTCCCGAAGGCTTGATATCCGGTGGTCCTTTCAGGCCTTTAAGGCGACGGATATCTTCGCGCAATGCCGCATTCTCGCCATCGCGCACCGCACCCTGCTCAAGCAACTCCAAAATCAGTGCCTTCAGAGCAGCAATATCCAGTGCGTCAATATCAAGGGGCGATTCGGCCATATGTCGATTGATTCATAACTTGAGTAAAAAGGGAATCCCCGGCGATAAAAAAACTGCCCGCCTTTTTGCCCCGGTTACCATATACACCAGCTAAGTTATTGATTTATATGGCAGGGGCACACAGACTCGAACTGTGGACCTACGGTTTTGGAGACCGTCGCTCTACCAACTGAGCTATACCCCTATCGTAAACACGACCTGTTCCCGGGGACAAGTCTGTTTAGTCTGGACGATTACTAAGCAGATGGTGGGATTAATTCAAGCCAAAAATTTGGAATTTGGCATCGAATTAAAAAACCACATTATGAGAAAGGAATTCATCGATTGCTGGCAGTTATTCATTCAGGGGTTGAGCCCCCAATCACCCCAAATCTCCGGCAATAGATTCTGCATCCCCCAGTAGCAGGGATTAAAAAACTACATCCAGGCCAGCAGCGTAAAAACCACCTTCTTCATTTCCATTACTGCACCTGCGGAAATAATCCGCCAACGTGCCAGACTGCCATTTATAACCCGAGTGTCCGGTAAGAACTTGCCACCCGCTCAATCGAGATCATATAAGCAGCAGTCCTCAGATCCATGCTCGGGTCATCGCGTTTCAAGCGATGCCACGTTTCGCGCATATTAATATAGGCCCCGCGCATCGTGTCATCCAGGCCTGAGCGTACCAGCGTCAACTCATCGGCACCGGAGACAAAAGCCCCGCGCAACTCATCTGGGAAAGATTTCCCTGTCATTTTCTCCAGGGCTTCAATCACCATCTCCTGGCGTGCTTCCTCTTGACGGCGTTGCATACGGCCAAATCGAATATGAGAAAGATTCTTCACCCACTCAAAATAAGAAACCGTCACCCCGCCCGCATTGGCAAACATGTCAGGCATAATCACAACGCCGTTATTGCGCAATATTTCATCGCCACCAGCGGTAATTGGACCATTCGCCGCTTCAACGATGAACCTGGCTTTGATGCGTCCGGCATTTTCCCTGGTAATCACACTCTCAAGTGCCGCAGGAATGAGAATATCACATTCATGCTCCAGGGCTGAAATACCATTTTCCACATAGGTACCATGGGGATATTTGGCAACACCGCCATGTTCATTGATGTGAGACTTCAACGTTTCGATATCCAGCCCATTATCGTTGATTATCGCACCGTCGCGCTCAATCACGCCAACGATCTTGCAATCATCTTCTTCCTGCAGGAACTTGCCCGCATGATAGCCCACATTACCCAGCCCCTGAATAATCACACGCTTGCCTGCAAGGCCTCCCTCAAGACCAGCTATCTGTTTGTCAGCCTCATGGCGGAAAAATTCACGAATACCATATTGAACGCCACGCCCAGTGGCTTCCACCCGACCACGGATACCGCCTGCTTCCAGCGGTTTGCCGGTTACACAGGCACGCGCATCAATATCAGTAGTATTCATACGGTGATACTGATCAGCAATCCACGCCATTTCACGTTCACCGGTGCCCATATCCGGAGCCGGTACGTTTTGAGACGGGTTGATCAGATCACGTTTAATCAGTTCAAAGGCGAAACGCCGGGTAATACGTTCCAGCTCTTCTTCATCCCATGCTCTTGGATCGATGCATAATCCTCCTTTCGACCCCCCAAATGGCACTTCAACCAGCGCACATTTGTAAGTCATCAGCGCCGCCAGTGCCTCAACTTCGTTCTGGTCAACACTCAAGGCATAACGAATGCCCCCTTTTACCGGTTCTGCATGTTCAGAATGAACCGAACGATATCCTGTAAAAGTCTGAATTCTACCTCGTAATTTTACGCCAAAGCGAACGGTATAGGTGGAATTACAAACCCGTATCTTGTTAACGAGGTCTGGCGCCAGGTCCATTTTCTCCGCTGCACGCATGAATAGCAACTCTACGCTTTTACGAAATCCTGGCTCTTTTTCTACTGACATTAGACTTTTCTCCTATATCGCCTAAATCGAGCATGACAGGATTTGTTATAAATTCAACGTATAATGAGTAGTTTTCCGCAATAATTAAGACCCAAACTGATTTTGACATTTCATGGATCGTCTAATGTCCGACCATCATCGCAAACAGGCAAAGTCCGGCTTTGTCACCATCATGCCAAAATTTTTACGCTGCCTTACTGAATTTGCCTGCCAATGATGGCTGTTCATAACCATATTAATGCTGCCGGAACGCGATCAACCAGATGAAATTTTATATTGGCAGCAACAGGAGTTAAAGATACTTCCAACAACTCGGCATAATCACGTGACCACTCACCAAAAACTCATCGTTTCTTGGTAAAAATCAGAGCGGCGATGCCGGAATCATCAGCGCCGCAATTGGCTGTTGTGCCAGTTTGACTGTATCCGTATTTTTTGTAAAATCTTATTGCTGGCTCGTTTAGCTCTTCAACTTCAAGAACCAGATTTTGCGCTTCGAAAAAACTATCTTCAATTTCCTCAAGCAGCAATTTGCCGACCCCCTTGCCCTGAAATTCCGGCAGGACATAGAGCTGGTGCAGTTTCGTGGTTTTGGCTTCAATTTGACTGGCAAAAGCTGTACCGGCAATTCTGTTGCCGTCATCTGCCACCAGAAACTCTGAGGCAGGCAGTTTCAGGTTTCGCTCAAGTGCACTTTTAGAATGCCATTGTGTGATAATCTCATTGACCTTTTCGACCCCATAAATATCGTCATAGGTATCATGCCAAACCTGGTCCAGAAGCTGACTGATTGTGCCAATATCCCGTATAGAAGCGGTTCGTACCCACATGGCAATACTCCGGAACTTGAATCAAAACGTCATTGTATCACGTTAGACCGCATCTTCTCTACACGGAAGCATTTGATGGATCAATCCCGTTCACTCGGCAATGAGTAGAACCCAGTGCGATCTGGTTGATCGAACAAGTTTTACAACGCCACAGATGGACTGGATTGGTCACCCCGGTTTTTTAGGCAAAGGTCGGCTTTCCACGCTTTCTCGACCACGTTATGCTTTTCTTGTGTTCATACAGACCCCAAATGCTTCCGGGGCGAAAAACATGCTTTGCCAGCAAACGTAAAAAGTCGGTCAAATGAATCCGTGTGAAGAAGATACGGTCTAAAGCTCTAATTTATCTCGCAAAAGCTGATTGACCATTTGCGGGCTGGCTTTACCACCAGTCGCTTTCATCACCTGACCAACAAACCATCCGGCCATTTTCGGTTTCTCGCGAACTTCTGCAACTTTGTCAGGGTTTGCAGCAATAATCTCGTCAACCGCAGCTTCGATCGCACCGGTATCGGTCACCTGTTTCAACCCGCGTTGTTCAACAATGTCAGCTGGATCACCCCCCTCACACCAAACTATGTCGAACAATTCTTTGGCAATCTGACCGGATATAGTATTGGCCTTGATCAGATCAATAATACCGCCTATCTGATCAGGAGAAACCGGAGAAGTCTTGATGGAAAAGTCTTCCTCCTTCAGTTTGCCGAGCAGATTATTGATAACCCAGTTGGCGGCAAGCTTTCCGTCACGTCCCTCGGCTACTTTTTCATAATAATCAGCGATAGATTTTTCAGAAACCAGGATCGCCGCGTCATAGGCAGACAATCCCATTTCATCACGCAATCGGGCATGCTTGTCATCGGGCAGTTCAGGCAGATCGCTGGCTAATTCATCAACATAGCTTTGAGAAAATTCCAAAGGCAACAGATCTGGATCCGGAAAATAGCGATAATCATGGGCATCTTCCTTGGAACGCATTGAGCGGGTTTCACCTTTAACCGGATCATAAAGGCGTGTTTCCTGATCAATTACTCCGCCATCCTCGATCACCGCAATTTGACGACGAGCCTCCGCTTCAATAGCCTGTCCAACGAAACGGATCGAATTGACATTCTTGATCTCACATCGCGTACCAAAATCCCCACCAGGCTTTCTCACTGAAACATTGACGTCAGCACGCATTGATCCCTGCTCCATATTACCATCGCAGGTACCCAGATATCGCAATATCGTACGCAATTTGGTGACATAGGCCCTGGCTTCATCAGATGAGCGTATATCGGGTTTGGAGACAATTTCCATCAACGCGATGCCGGTCCGGTTCAAATCAACGAAACTCATGGTTGGATGCTGATCATGCATCGATTTGCCTGCATCCTGTTCAAGGTGCAAACGCTCGACACCAATCTCCACTTCTTCATAATTGCCTTGCTTATCAGGCCCCACTTCAATCTTGATCACGCCCTCACCGACAATTGGATCTTTAAACTGTGATATCTGATAGCCCTGCGGCAGGTCGGGATAAAAATAGTTTTTGCGATCAAAAACTGAACGCAGGTTGATCTTGGCTTTCAGCCCCAACCCGGTTCGAACCGCCTGCGCCACGCATTCTTCGTTGATCACCGGCAACATGCCTGGCATTGCCGCATCAACCATCGAAACGTTAGAATTTGCCGGTGCACCAAACTGCGTTGAAGCACCTGAAAAAAGTTTCGAGCGAGAAGACACCTGCGCATGCACCTCCAGGCCAATAATGACCTCCCAATCACCGGTAGCACCGGCAATAAATCTCTTAGGTTCGGGGTCACGTGTATCGATCAACTGGGTCATGGTAGCTACAACAATATTCTGCATCGGATGGTTGGAGGGATTAGCAATCTCTATTGCCGCGAAGCGCGGTTCCAGTCAAGCAATGTATTTGGGACAATAAATAGATTTGTTGGTAATGTTGTCTGTTAGACCCTATGCGAAGATGGGAGATAAAACAGGATTTGCCACTTGATAGAAGTGAAAACGATTCTGACATTCACGGCCAGCAAGAGGCACACGGAGCAGTATTTGCATAAATTCACCAATCATGTTCGCAGCGATGGCAGCCCGATACCTGTACTCTCAAATCCACCATCTGCAGCAATCACCTGCCCGCTTACATAGCTGGCTTTTGACGAGCACAAAAATGTAATGACATGAGCGATTTCATCCTCTGAGCCATAGCGATTGAGTGGAATGGCATCATGATAGGCGTCAATAATATCCTGCGTGTGCACAGCCATCGCTAATTTGGTTCGCACTGGCCCCGGTGCAACACAATTCACCCGGATGCCAAATTCACCCAGTTCTGCAGCATATTGCTGGGTCAGATGGATCACCGCTGCTTTTGATGTGCCGTAGGCAACACGCAATGTCGATGCGCGCAGGCCGGAAATTGAAGCGATATTGACAATCGCACCACGGGTTTTTTTCAATGCCGGCGTTAATGCTTGAGAACACAAGAACACGCCGTCCAGATTGGTCGCCATTACTTCACGCCAGCGCTGAAAATCTGTACTTTCGATCGGGCCAAAATCTGCCACACCGGCATTATTGACCAACGCATCAACCTGCCCCAGATCGGCTTCAGCTTCGCTCACCATCTGCTTCACCTGATGGGGATCGCTGATATCAAAATTGAGCGCAATTGCACGTTCCAGCCCTGCCGATGCTTTTGACAATTCGTCTCCATCGCGATCGACCATCGCCACCCGGCGCCCCTCCGCCAGAAACAGTTTTGTTGTCGCAAGTCCAATGCCACGTGCGGCACCGGTAACGATCGCTGTTTGTTCATCCATACCAGGTCTCCCAATGATCCATGAAATTGTTTTCAGGCTTATAGAATGCCTGCTGGCAATTGAACAGGTTTGCTTATCGCATCTCAGCTACCAAGTTGATTGGTTTTAATACGTTTTTCACATGAGCCCTGCCCTCTATCATGATTGGCGGCTCCAAATATTGAGGTATAAATTGGCGCTGCATAGGCCAGACAAATCAGCACCAGTATTATTCTTAACTTCAAAACTGGAAATCGACGCCACAGGATAATCGTTAAACTGACACCAAGCAGGATTTCGAAAACCGCGAAATAATTGCCGAAATAATTCGGATCCCAATAAGATAGCGGTGATCTGAATATCCAATTGGAAACCGGCCAGAACTGACGCCTTGCATCTTCATTGTGAAGCAGAAAATCAATACTGATATGGAGCAAGGCAGAACCAGAGAACAACATCATCAATACCCCCGCACGAATTAAGCCATCTGATGCGCGAGTATTTAACAGGCCTGTTCTTGATAAGGGTCGCAAAGCTGTCGTCCGTGAAAACAAATATCCAACGGCAAACAGTGTCACATAAACCAAAAATGAGTTGAAAGCTGCCTGAAGGGATATCCATGGCTCCTGCAAATACCGGTAATGAAATATCTCACAACCCGGTGTATTTTTTGCCCGTTCAACCAGAAACATCAGCCAGACATCACTATCTGGAAATAATGCACCGGCAACAACACTACAATTCCGGCTGAAAGCATGCCTCTTCGTCAAGATCGCCGAATTCAACAACAAATGGGTTTGGGTAAACATTTCAAATAATCCGTTGAGTGAAATAATTATGACAACATACTTGTCAAATCATTTTTTGACAAGTATGTTGTCATAATAAGATTAATCAACCGAAAGCAAGTCACCGGCCTGGAACCCAATTAATTTTGCTTTCACAAAAGTAGAAACACAGAAATTGGACTACGAGATAATGGACCAACATCACAACGAAGTTTACGCGCTAATCTCTCAGGTTCGCAAAAGTTACAACCTGTTGAAATCATTGTCTGAACAAATACTGCAGAATCTGGATATCAATCCCTCGAAAAGAGCGGTCATTGAACACTTATCGCGCCACGGTGCCTGCACAGTCGCAACTATTGCAAAGCACAAAAATGTATCGCGTCAGCATATTCAGATCATCATGAACACCCTGGAAAAGGACCATTATGTCATCCCTTCACAAAATCCTTCCCATAAACGTTCGCCTTATTTTCAACTGAGCGAGAAAGGCGTGATGATTTTCAATGAGATTTTACGCCGTGAAGCAGAACCCCTGGCCAGACTGGCAAATTCCATTCCTCGTGGGTTGCCAGCCAAAACTGCAAAAGCTCTTGAGGACTTTAATGACCACATCGCCAAACTGCTAAATGATCAGTCACACAAAAATAACGATGGAAATTAATACCATGCCAATCAAATCGATAATTATTCAACAATTCAAAAAGCCCACAGGGATGTTGGGCTATTTCGCTGGAAAAATCATGGCTAACCGCCGTTCAAACATCACTCGCAACCAATGGACCGTTGACCTTTTGGAAATCGAACAACATCATCAGGTTTTGGAAATCGGCTGTGGGCCAGGCGTTGGGTTGAAAGCCGCATCAAAACTGATAACCAGTGGCAACCTCACAGGCATCGATCATTCAGCAACAATGCTCAATCAGGCGCAGATGCGCATGTCGTCAGAAATCAAAGCCGGACTATGTCAGCTACATCTTGGCAACATCAAAAACTTGAGCGAATTTCCTGACAAGTACGATCGGATATATTCCGCCAATGTCGTGCAATTCTTTCCTGATCGCCAATTGGCGTTTCAGAATATTTATGAAGCACTTGCACCCGGAGGCATGGTTGCTTCCACCTATCAACCGCGTACCAACAACCCAACCCGGGCAGATGCCTACAATATGGGTGAAGAAATCAAATTAGTTATGAAGAGCTGCAAGTTCACAAATATTACGTTACACGAATTGTCTTTGGAGCCCGTACCCGCAATCTGTGTTACCGGAAATAAACAAGAAGAATTGTAACATTACTCTTGCGGTTTTATTTTAGTTCACCAGTGCCCGGATTGAGCAAAACAACGTGTCGGGATTAAGGGTGTGGACGGCGTAGCTGCGGCGGATAATTCGACCTGGGAGAAACTTGCAAAAAGAGTTAAAAGATATCCCTTCATCGCCAACAATATCGTTGGGACAGAAATATTGGAAATCACACCACCCGGTGTTCTCACCCGGCATATCCAGGATTTTCTACCCAGACATGATCACCGGGATCAATGGTTGCTCTTGCCACCATGTCAATAGTCTGTTGAGCTCCAAAGGTTATGAAAACCTGTTCAGTCTGGCACCTCACATCACGCACCGCTCCCAGATAAGTGGCAATTGCCTGGCGCAATGGCAGATATCCGCCAACATCACCGGATGACAATAACTCACTCGCAGGTTGACGCCAAGAATGCCCGACCATTCTGCTCCACAACTTAAATGAAAATTCATCCAATTCAGGCAGACCAGGTCGAAAGGCTCGCATTCCGGGAGCATGATGTCGATTGGTGTGATCATCTCCTTCGAATAATTCTGCCAGCTTGGATCGTTTTCAGGCCATTACGGGGTTTGTAAACGGAATATTCAACTTGGCTTGTTTCAACAGCAAATCTTCCGATAATCGATTGGTGATTTGCGTATCCGACCCCGGATTGCTTTCAATATAATCTTCCGAACGCAACAACCCGAAAGCTGCCGGTACTGTGTTTCTGGAAACGCTCAATTGTATAGCTAACGCCCGCGTTGCCGGCAGCCTTGTTCCGGGTTTCAATCGCCTGGCCAGCACAGCGTCTTTGATTTGATAATAGAACTGTAACTGCAGTGGATCCGATAATTTGGAATCAAGCAAAACAAAAAGCAACGGGGAAATAGAAACTGGGTTTTTGGCCATATCAACCTCCATCCCCATGAGTAATTGGCACTTTCGAAACACCTAAAGCGGCTCTTTCGTAAAGGCCGATTAGTGTTATAGTAACGCAACATCCAATAACACGGGATCAGTTTGATGCCTGAAATTTTACCCAGCGTTTGCCCGCTTGATTGTCCTGATACATGCAGTCTGAATATCACTGTCGAAAACGACATTGTCGTCGGTGTTCATGGCTCCAGGGCCAATCCGTATACGGAAGGGGTAATTTGCAACAAGGTAGCACGCAGCTATCCTCAGATGATCCATGGTCCCAACCGCCTAACCCGCCCGATGAAGCGAGTCGGCAAAAGTGGTGATGGCAACTACGTGGATGTATCCTGGGATCAGGCTATTGAACTTGTTTACAATGGGTTTAGCAACGCCATCAATCGCTATGGCCCACAATCGGTACTGCCGTTTAATTACGCGGGTCCCCATGGCGAGTTGGCTGGTGGGTCGATGGACCGACGGTTCTTTCATCGGCTTGGTGCCACGCTGCTCGACCGTGGACCACTTTGTGGCGGTGTACGCGGAACTGCCTATTCCAGCCTGTACGGCAATGCTTCGGGCATGCCACCTGAGCAGGCAATTGATTCAGATTTGATTGTAGTTTGGGGAAACAATGTAACAGTTTCCAATCTGCACTTTATCCGCGTTGTAAAAAAGGCAAAAGCCCTTGGTGCAAAAGTTGTGGTGATTGATCCCAAACGCACAAAAGTCGCCGAACAATGCGATCTGTTTCTGCAAATACATCCTGGAACCGATGTGATTTTGGCAATGGCAGTAGCTGGCGAACTCGAAAACCGCAACGCTCTTGATACCGAATTCATCGCCCAATGGACACTGGGGTTCGAACCCTATATGGCACAGGCGCGTCAGTATACAATTGAAGATGTTGAAAGCCGCTGCGGCCTCACCCGACAGGAATTCAATCAATTTGTTGACCTCTATATCAACAGCAAAAATATCGCTGCCTCCCTCGGTAATGGCATTGAACGAGGTCGCAGCGGTGGTTCGGGACTGCGAGCCGCAATGGCATTGCAGGCGTTAAGCGGAAATCATGGACGCCCGGGTGCCGGGATAGTTGCAAAATCAGGCCTTGCCGCCCCCAAAACCACAGATCGGTTACAACGCCCTGATCTCATTCCACCGGGAACCAGAACATTTAACATCGTCGATGTTAGTGAAAAATTGCTTGATAAAGCGTTGGATCCACCGGTCATGGCAACGATGATTTATAATCACAATCCAGTTTGCACGCATCCTGATCAAGCAAATATGATCAAGGCACTCAGTCGCGAGAATCTGTTTGTAGTCGGTTGTGATATTGTCATGACTGACAGTATGAAATATGCCGACGTCATATTGCCTGCTGCCAGCCATTTTGAATATGACGACATTTATGGAGCCTATGGCCAAAATTATGTCCAGCGTGCTGCTCCTGTTATTGCACCTGTAGGTGAGAGCCTTCCGAATACAGAAATTTTTCGTCGTATTGCCAAGCGGTTTGGATTTAATGATCCCCTGTTTAAGGAAACAGACCAGCAATTGATGGATTGCGCTCTGGATGGCAACCATGAACATCTAGACGGATATAGGCCGAGCGAAATACCTCTCGATAAGGCCCTGGAAATGCGCGCTCAAAATGGGTCGCAATTGATAATGTGCGACACAGTATTACCAGCCACCCCTTCCGGGAAAATTGAATTATACTCTGCAGATCTTGAAAAACGCTACGGTTACGGGGTACCACGCTATGAAACCGTTACAAAATCACGCGCCTTTACGCTCATCACCCCATCCTCATCAAAACGCACCAACGCTACATTTGGAGGTTGCGATCAATCGGACGGTTACGAAGTTGTAGAAATCAATCCGTCAGATGCCACCGAGGTTGGATTAAAAAGTGGCGACATTGTTGAAGTCTGGAATAATCAGGGCAGTGTCACTTTAGAAACCCAGGTCAGCGATGCGGTGCGTCCCGGGGTTCTATATAGCGCGAAAGGCACCTGGTTATACACAAGCCAGACCGGATTGACCGTTAATTCACTGATCCCGACAAACATAAGAACCGATATTGTTGATGGTGCCTGCTACAATGAAACATTTGTCGATATCAGGACCCGATAAACCAATAAAACAACGACAATATTTTTCCTGAAATTTTATTTGGCAGTTTTGATTGCTTGAAAACAAATCCGGTTTCAAGAAATGATCAAATGATTCAAACTAAGCCTGATAGACTCTAGCGTGGAGCTGCAGCCGGGACCTTTAATGCACAATCAGCATAAATCAACAAATTCCGATGATCTTCAATAAGAAAGATTGAGGCCCGAAAGATGATACAGGAATGGCTGTTTTTCCATCCAAAATGGCACACCTCGGATTGCAAGTATCGGAGATTCAGTCAGTTCTGTCCATCAAATGAAATATGTAAATGAGCAATTTTACGTTAGGAACAAAAGCTTTCTCTGTGGCAGCCCAGAACAGTCGGCAGACCCTTGAAAACACAAGGTAATTAACAATTCTTCTACCGATTTTGCTTATATTTATCACATGAGGTGAATGATGAAACTTCAAAGCATAATCAAAACTAAGAGCGGAATTGTAGCGAGAATTTCCAACCTCTTGTCATAAGCACACAGTGAATTCTGCCTAATTGCATTCGAGTTTGCGCATTTTCCTCAACTTGGCGCACACAATTTATTAACCCCAAATACGGTACAATACAGCCAACCACAGGAATAGAAATTGGCTGACATTCTAAAAAATTTCTTCTTCGATACACGCGGAAATGTTGCTTTGATAACCGCTACTTTGGCTGTGCCCTTGCTGTTTGCTGCGGGTGGTGCTGCTGACTACACAATGTATTTAAAGCAAAAGTCTCAACTGCAAGAAGCAGCAGATTCGTCCGCCCTTGCGACTACCAAAGAGGCCGGGCTTACGAGCATAAATGACTCCGATATCCAGGCAATCGCTCAAAACTACATATATGCCAGCATGGGAATCGTTGAGGGTTCCAAGTCAGCCATCAATCTGAATGTTACAACGATAGCTTCGTCTGACCAATCGAAGATAGCGGTTGACGTTTCCTATTATTGGGAGCCGCTCATATTGCAGTATTTGAACGCTACTGTATTACCTATCAAAGTAACAGCAACAGCAGTTCGTGCCGGCTCACAAAATCTGTGTGTGATTGCGCTGGATAAAGCAGTCAAGTATGCATTAAGGGTTACAAGAAATTCATCAATTCAGGCCAATAATTGTGCAATTTTTTCAAATTCATCCCATTCCAGCGGCATTGCCACTGACTCAAGATCGGTCATAGGCGCCTCTACAACCTACTCATCCGGCGGCTATAAAGGGCCGCTTGTGAGTTTCAAACCTAAACCCATTATTGATGCCCCTGTAATTACTGATCCCCTGATAGATCGCCCTGAACCGGTTTCTGGTCTCTGTGACCATAAGAACTTTTTCAAAACGGGTGGAAAAATATCCCTTTCTCCCGGCACCTACTGTGGTGGTATTGTTTTAGGCGGCAAGATAACGGTGACTCTGAAGCCAGGAGTTTATATTATCAAGAATGGACCGTTACGGCTTGGCGGCAATGCAACAATGACAGGTGTTAATGTTGGATTTTTCTTTGAGGGAAATGGACCACCTTTCAACTTCGGTGTGTCGACACAAATTAGTTTGACTGCACCAAAAACCGGACCGTTGGCCGGCATTTTATTCTTTGAACAACGCAGTGCTAAACCTGGTCGAACATTTGCAATTAGAAGCAAAGACGCCGAACGGTTTGAAGGAACCATATATCTTTCAAAGGGCAATTTGTTGGTGGAAAAGGCCAGCCGTCTAGGCCAGAAGTCAAACTGGACAGCGATTATTGCGAATACGATCAAGATAGATTCGGGCCCGCAATTGGTGATCAACTCCAATTATGGAGAATCTGACATTCCCATGCCGGAAGGCATCGACGGCAATAGCAATACTATACGTCTGGCAAAATAGCAAAAAACTCGGGAAATGATTTTCCCCAAAAAACATGAAACAAACGTTTTCTTCTGCACTTCAAAATAACTGATATTGAGATTTTAGAATGTCTACCGTAATCTACAAACTCAAACGTAGCGAGCGGTTGAAATTCCGCCTGTCTCTGGCGCTTGGTGCAGTGATATTTGTTGCGGTGATTACCGCCTCTGGCATAGTCTCCTGGTTCGGATTCGAACGTGAATTAGGCCAGCAAAATCAACTGCTCAAAAAAACTGCCAGTGTATTTTCAACATCAATCGCAGAACCATTATCGGAAAAGAACAAAAGACAAGTCCAGTTGATATTGACCGCCATTGGCAAATTCGAAACTTACAAATTTGCATCAGTTTCAACATCCGACAACACCACTTATACTGAAATGGGTTATGACACAGTTTTGTCGGGACAGGTCACAAAACTGGAAAACCAGAGTGCCTACTCTTTTTTGTTTCTCGACAATATTTGGGTACCTGCAGACATCAATTATGCAGGTGAGCGAATTGGCCAGTTAAATTTGCTTGCCAATATATCGAATGTCCGCTCGACATTTTTCAACAACATAATTGCAAACCTTCTAATGTCTCTGGTTTCAGCAATTGTCGCAATCCTGGTATCAGCATCTGTCATCACAAAGATTACCACACCATTGCACAATCTCTCCAAACTGATGATCGATCTCAGTCGAAACGAAGACTACACCACCAGAGCTGATGAAAACCAATCTGGTGAAATCGCCATTCTCGCCAAATCATTCAACCAGATGCTAAACGATATTGAGATCAGAGACAATAAACTACTCGAATATCACCAGACGCTGGAAGAAAAAATTGAGCAGCGCACCCACGATCTGGTCGTCGCCAAAGATGAGGCGGAACAGGCAAACGCAGCAAAATCTGAATTCCTGGCCACGGTTAGCCACGAAATCAGAACGCCGATGAACGGCATGTTATTGATGTCAGAACTCCTGGCAACCGCTCAACTGGCACCAAAATATCAACGTTATGCCAATGTCATCATGAAATCCGGCAAAAGTCTGCTGGCGATCATCAACGATATTCTCGACATCTCAAAAATACAATCGGGCAAGCTGGACCTGGAATCGCTGGAAATTGAAACCGAGAGTCTCGTCAACGACGTAATGAGCTTGTTCATGCAAATGGCGGAAGAGAAAAAACTGGAATTGGGATGCCATGTGGCACCAAAGGTGCCCTTGAGTTTTTCCGGTGACCCTACAAGATTAAATCAGATACTGAGCAATCTGGTTAACAATGCCCTGAAATTTACCAAAGAAGGCAATGTAGCCATCCATGTCGATATTGAGCATGAAGAACATAATCCAGTCATCCGTTTTACCGTCGCTGACACAGGCATTGGCATTGAACAGGGCAATCTCGCCAAAGTCTTTGACAGCTTCTCACAGGCAGACCAGACAACAACCAGAAACTATGGTGGAACCGGATTAGGCCTGTCTATCTGCAAACAACTGACACAGGCCATGGGCGGAGTTATTTCGGTGACCAGCATTGTTGGTCAGGGTTCTGAATTCAGCTTCACCCTACCCCTGAATTCAATAGAAAAACCTGTCACACCAGAACAATATCCAACCCACAAAACATTAGTTTTATTGTCAGAATCAAAATCATCCGAAATCATTCTGGAATCGGTAAATCGATTTGGCGGGCAGGTCGAGTTTCATGATTTGGTAAACATCAGTCAGTTCAATACAACAAGTTACAATTGCATTATTGCCGATTCAAGTGTTTTGGCGTCACTGCCAAAACTTGAAGGAAATCAGTATGGCGTAGCAATAACGACTCTGGGTGACGCAAAGCTGGAAAAACTTGTCAAAGATGGTCAGGCTCATGACTTTATCGAAAAGCCGGTATCTTCAATTTCTGTGCAGAATACCTTTAATCGCATTGTCCAGGGTCACCCCCTTGGAGAACAGATCATCAATTCTGTCAGTGCAGCTGAAACAGAATTACCAAGTTATGAACATCAAAACATTCTTGTGGTTGATGACAGCGCCGTAAATCGTGAAGTGATCATCCAGGCACTGGCACGCTATGAGGTTACCCCAATTGTTGTGGAAAGCGGCGCTGAAGCAATAAAGAGTTTTGAAAGCGGCAATATCGATATGGTTCTGATGGACTGCAGCATGCCGGAAATGGATGGATTTGAAGCCACCCGACGGTTGCGAAAAATCGAACATCATTTCCAGTATAAACCAGTTCCAATCATTGCGCTTACCGCACATTTGCCCAATCAGATTGCTAAAGATGCCCGGCAAGCGACAATGGATGATATTGTTGTCAAACCCTTTACCATTAAATCTCTTGGCAGTTGCCTGGCAAAATGGCTCGACAATAATGTTATTGAACCAGTTGCAATAACAGATAATACACAAAAAATGCCCTCAGATAGTGGAACATCCTCAGATAGTGGAACATCCACTGCCCCAGCCTCGCCTTTTGATGACAGTCTTTTGGAGAACCTGAAAGAAATAACAGGGGATGGATTTGAGGCAACGCTGGAGCGGCTACACAATATTTATCTCGACAGCGCGCCAGCTACATTCGCTGAGCTGGAAAGAGCTGTTATTTCCAGAAATCTGGAAAATACCGCATCAGCTGCTCATGCCCTGTGTTCGATGAGCGGAAACATTGGTGCGGGTAAATTAAGTGCAATCTGCAAAACACTGGAATTGGAAGCAAATCAAAAGAACCAGTCCAGATTGGATGAACTGTTTTATTCCATCAATTGTGATTTTAGGGAAGTCATATCTGTCCTCAAACAAGCCGCACAAGATGAGGAGGATAAGGATATTGTGCAAAACTCCAAGCTTTAGTGGAGTTGCCAGTCGGTTCTGTAGAAATGAAAGACAATTCTCCTATTATTAATCATTTCAAATTATATTGAACCAAATTACTGATCAAAAAACGATTTCTTAATGCAAAATTATAATTCAGTTCTAATTGTTGACGATGACCCGGTCCAGATTGCAGTGCTCACCGCATATTTTGCTGGCCTCAAAGTAAAATCCATTCACGGCGCTGAAGATTCCACCGTGGCACTGGACATGTTGTCAAAAAAATCGACTGACTTTGATCTGATCGTTAGTGATATTCAGATGCCGAACATGGATGGAATCGAATTCATGCGTCATTTGAAGGAACTCGGCTATTCCGGAAAATTGGCAATCATATCCGGGATAAAAGGCAATTTGATAGACCATGCTGCCCGTCTGGCGAAATTGCACAACTTGCAATTGATTGGCGGGATTAACAAGCCGTTGAAAAAAAATGCTCTTGATGCCCTGTTTCTTTCAAATCAACCCAAAACTGCTCTGGTGAATAACGCTGGAGAGTATAAATGTACGAACGCCGATTTTGCAAAAGCACTGAAAAACAGGGAGTTTAAACCCTACTATCAACCCAAAGTAGATGTACAAAATGGCCGGATCATCGGTGCCGAAGTGCTGGTACGTTGGATAAAACCTGATTATGGAACTATCGCCCCGAATTTATTCATACCATTTGCCGAAAAAAAAGGTTTCATGGAAGAATTGACATTTCTTGTTTTTGAGAAAGTGCTATCAGATTTAAGCCGCTTCCTTCCGCTACGGTCGGATCTGATTTTTGCCTTTAACCTTCCCCCAACGATGATCAACAAAACAGCTCTTCCCGCCCAATTGATGGCACGTATGAAAAGCGCTAATGTCACCAGCAAATCAATCAGCTTTGAGATTACCGAAAACAGTATATTAAATCTTGAACCAGCGACGCTGGAAGTCCTGTCAAGATTAAGAATATATGATTTCGACATTGCTATTGATGATTTTGGCACCGGTTCATCAAACATCAATATATTGAAAGATTTCCCATATTCAGAATTGAAATTGGACAAATCATATGTATCAACAATTGCAACGGACAATTTTTCCAAGGAAGTAGTCGTCGCTGCGATCAAACTGGCACGCCAGCAGGGAATGTGTCTCGTTGCGGAGGGTGTGGAAGACCGTCAGACCTGGGATATCATACGCGAGATGGGAATAGAATATGCACAGGGCTACTATTTTGCAAAACCGATGGATGCCTCGAGTTTTTGTGAGTACATAACTAGTCAGAAAGATGACCAGGGCGCAAACGCGGCCTAGACCGTTTCTTGTTTACACGGAATCATTTGACCGTTTATTCACGTTTGCTGGCAAGGCGCGTCCTGTACAAGTGGTCTGACTGACCACCAACAGGGCGTAACGATATCCAGAATAACCGGAACCAACGAAGACGGTATTAATGACTACAACGCCGACACCAGTCTGACGATCATCACGGGCGCAAGCGCGGTGACGGGCGGTGATGAGCGTATTGATGCTCACGCTGAAGGCACTGCGGCCTGACGATTACGGTTGGCGGCGATGTGACGGGGCAGGCTGGCCACGGCATCAAAGCCTAAAACAGGAGATTACACCGAAACCGGTACGACCGCTCCTTTCAGTGTGGATGACCATAAGCGAAGCATAACGCAGCCCAGCGAGCGTGAAAAACAAGTCAAATGATTCAAACTAAGCCTGATAGGGGCTATGCAAAACGATTGTTTGAAAATTGGACTTTTTCAAACCCTGCCGTGAAGCAGCAGCACTACCGAAGCTCATTGGCATGCAGTTTCGTTGCCAGAAGAACCATTTCTCACGATGAGTCTATCTGACATGTGAAAGAATATCTGGATTGATCACCAGATTTCTTACGCCATGCGCGTGATCTTCGTCAAAGATATTGTTTTTGAGCCATTCATCCACCGACCAAATGTTTACCTTTGCTACTTTTGGGCGAACACTCCATGATACTTGAAATGGACTGCCTTTTTCATTGTAGCCCGGGCCTGTTGTGGAGCCTTCATATTGGACTGCCGTTCCAGTATTGGTTGGAATGTTTACTGCCTGATAAACACCGTTCTTCATCTTGTGTTTTGTGAGTTCAACAAAATTCAGAGCGCTGTCGTCGTTCACAAGAACGTATACCTGAGTTTCGACACGAAGTTGTGGGTTTTTAATCGCATCACTCAAGCAAGAACCCAATGTTGGCCCAGGTTTAACTTTGGCTGTTGTGTGCACATAGTGAACTTCAATTGTGTCACCTGAAACGAGATAACCGTGTTCACTTGCACCAACTTTCCTATCGATTTTAGTGAGTTCTGCTGCACTTAATTTACCGGAATATCGAAATCCGGTACCATATCCGTGACCGTCACCATTGCCTGCATACTTGGTAAATTCCCCACCTTTGTGCTCAGCATTTTCATGAAAATGGATATTGCATAGATTCATCTTGGTATAAATTGGCGCCTCAGCAAATACGCGACCATTGCTACCATTGATCGCGTCAATGTCACGTGGAGATTGCGGACCAAATCCACCGTTCTTCGTGTTGGTTGCCAATGCCTTGCGCTGTTCGGCAATTGTTTCATCTGACACTTGTTTACCCGGCCCTGATGATGCGTTCGTTGCGCTGGCGAAAACTATAATGGAGGCTGTTGTTGCCAGGACATTTCTAAATAGCTTGTTCATAGTTCATTCCTTTCTGGATTCATTTCACAATGTCAATCTCTCCGTTTTATTTTCCAAGAGTACGCAGAGGTCAGTAAGAATAGAAACAAGAACCAGATACTGAGGTTGAGTGGTATGGTGAAATGTAAACATGGCAAGTTTAGAAAGCAAGATAAATGCTAGCATGTTAAGATTAATGCTGGAGATGTTCGATATTTTAGTGAGCAAATTGGTTTAAACCACTACCAAGCCACCGCGATTTTCTCATAAAGGTAATTACTCACCCTCTTGCCAAATCAGTGATGTTCTGAATCAATGGGGATATGGAACGGGATGATTTGGAAAAGTTGAGCAAGCAACAGCTTGTTGATTTGGTGAAGTTGCATCCCCCGCAAGCGGGCCACTTATTCTTTGAGTCTTTTCAAGAATACACAAGAGGGTTTGATTGTATGCGTTTGGGGAACCCCACCTAACGCACACATTCTACAGGGGTCACCGCAATATTCAAAACACGGGCGGCTACACTCAACTGTCAACTGATCGATTTATGGGTTTTAGGTATAGTTGAATTTCCATGACAGTAAACATTTCACATGCGACTTTACCTCATTAACCAAGTCAACAAAACCACTGCTGAAAATAGAATATTCAATTGACATCACTTACCTTTTATTCCAAATTCGCGGCCTTAATCCAAAATCCCTTTAAGGAGTATCACAAATGTCCTCAACTAAACTTACCAAACGAAAACACAGAACTCTAGTTGACGCTCCTCTTGTAAAGCATTTCGATGAAGCTGGCAGAGACATGGGCTACAAAGAGCCTGTTTTGGAACCACACGATGGGTCGACAGATATTTCAAGCTTTTTTGCGTCTGTTGAAGACCAGTTGCCGAAATACGCAGAGAATTATACAAGGACCATGAACCCAAATACGAAAGCGAAGAATGTCCGTTTTTTAGCCTACTTCTCCACGGAATTTGGTTTCTTTTCACTCCGTGAAAATGGACATTATAAATGGTCAGCTTTTCAATGTATTATTGATAAAAAAGGGAACTGCAAGGAAGGCTCAGTAATCGACGAAGAATTGAAAGTCGAAAAATTATTGGTTCAGTACCAAGAATAAGGCCAGGGCAATCGCATTTCACTTTTTTGCTATAAATTTGATCTAAAATTCATCGTTCCATCCTGCCCGCTTGGACTTAACACGATTTGATCCTTTTGATTTGTCCTTGTTTACAAGATTGAAAGCCATATGGCGCAGGATGGCTGGATTGCAGGGTGCGTTGTCCTTTCGATTGCGGCATTGACGGCGATAACGCCTTTGTCAACCTGCGTGAAACCCTGCATGAAAGTCTGGAAACAGGCAAAAAATCCTTCCATCCAAACCTTCATCATCACTTGTATTTGATAATGGGCAAAATCTATTCGGCATAAAAAGGCAAGACCACATGCGGCTGCGAATACCAAAATTCAAATGCGATTCCCCTGCAATACGCCCGCTTTGCGTTTGCCAGTGGTGAACTTCTGACACTATAGACAGGTATTCTAATTTGAATAAAAACAGGCTCAAACAACGAATGGGTATTCCGCTATACCCTTCTGCGTTGTGATTGTTGATCCAGCTGTTGAAAAAAAACAATCGGGTCTTGCTGAGACAGGATATGCTCCTTGAGTAAAACTTGTTGTGTCTTTGGCGCAAGACCATTAATTGGAGGATCCCTGTCGAGATTTGTAGGGAATGAATACCCCTCGGCTGTTGCGGCAATTACCGCATCAAGCTGGACCTCCGACAGCATTTCAGAATTCCACGCTTTACAAAGCGGTTCGTATATCGCCCTGCACATATTCACTCGATCAATCGATTCCATAGCACGGCCAAAGGCGGAAGACACCTGCAGCAAATTCACCAACCGGTGAACATCAGAACTACTGTTCTCGCCCGCAGCATGAAAAAGCGCCGGATTGAAGAATATCGCATCGCCCTTGTCAAGCGCCAGTTGCACATGATGCTCCTCAAAATAAGCCGTGAAATCCTTAAGTCTCCAGGCAGCATATCCTGGCCGGTAAAGTTGCGAAAAAGGAAGCAATTTAGTTGGACCACTCTCAAGTGGCATATCGGCATGCGCGATGCCACCCTGAAGTGTCATCAAAGGCGACAGGTCGTGTACATGGGCTGGATAAGAGGCACTCGTTTCAGCTGTTTGAAACCCTAGATGGTAATCACGATGGGCTTGCTGGGCCTGTCCACCGGGACGAACAAGGTTAACTTGAGCGGTCATCTGATAGTTTGGGCCTAGCCATGCCTCGCAAACGGCATCAATTGCTTCGGAAGAAAAATAACGAATGAATGTTTCCGGCGCTGCTTCACACAACTTCTGCAGCGAATTCCAGATTCGATCATTGCTACCGGCGACAGCAAAGTGATCGGCACCACCACCATTGTCATCTTTTTCACTGGCAATTATTTGATTGTATACGCCAGTAGCATCATCAATTGCCAAATGATCAGGCTGAGCACCCTTGATAACAAGCACACCTGCACCCAGTTTCAGGATACGCGCCCACTCTGCCATGAGTTCCTTGCGTTTTTCTTTGCCTTTCAGTTGCAGCTCAATAGATACCAATTCATAGACCGGAATATTATCAGGGGCGGATGAAGCGTTTGGAATATCAATTCTGTCTGTGGTGCGAGAAACAAGATCAGCGAACTCCCCCAAATCACACATATCGGGATCATAGTAACCCGTTTGCATTTTCGTATCGGTACACATGGCAATTCTTCTTTGTAATACTCAAGTTAGGGTTGATTAAACCGGTTTAATATTGCTTCAAACAGCGCGCAACTTGACCGTCACGAAAACATCAATTGGCGCGGGAATAAGGATAATAGTCTCTTGGGCCATAATCAAATATTCAATGAATAATTTCCTGATTTACTCCAATATCGAACAAAACACACACGAGATATACCAGTATCATCGACACAGGCTTACGAATACTCAAACCCTGTTGTGTATTCTTGAACAGACTCTTGAAGTTTATGTCCAAAATTTGTGAAATTACCCAATTATTGCTCGAATATTGTACTGTTTTCAACATCACACCAACAAGGAGCATACAATGCCGCAAACGCGACGCCGATTTATCGCCACATCAACCGCCGCAGCGGGAATGACATTCGTTCTGCCTTTTGCTGCGCGTGCTGCCAGCCATTCGCAAGATGAATTCACCACCAGTGCCGGCACAATCACTGTTCATCCGGTGAGCCATGCCTCTTTTGTTATGGAAACACCTGCAGGTGTAATTTATTGTGATCCTGTAGGGAAAGTCGAAGCATACGCGAAATATCCGCGCCCCGACCTGCTCCTGATCACCCACCATCATGTCGACCACTACAAAGAGGAAACGCTCAATGGTCTGGTGGCTAACAAGACCAGAATTATCACCAACCCGACTGTATTCGACAAATTATCTGCAAACCTGAAATCCAGGGCATCAAAAATAGCAAACGGTGCCTCAACTTCATCATTGGGTATCAATATCGATGCAATCCCCGCATATAATTTTACTGCTGGCCGGGAAAAATTTCATCCCAAAGGGCGCGACAATGGTTATATGCTCAACATCAGTGATTTTCGTATTTATATTTCCGGTGATACCGAAGACATCGCCGAGATGCGTGCGCTTTCCAACATCGATATCGCATTTGTCAGCATGAACCTGCCATTTACCATGGATGTCGCGGCGGCAGCCTCCGCCATTGCTGCAGTTGAAGCCTGCGTTCAGGGTAATCAAATAGTTCACCATTAAATACAGCGTGAACCGTTTGCTTTTCATTTGCTACCGGTTGTGTCCCATTGTGAAGGTCGATGATAGAAAGTCGTCGCGAGCCAAGACATAACCCAGGTACTTCAAAAAAGCCTTCATCATCAGGCCCACGATGAACAATCGCGTCTGTCATGTATTTCACAACATCACGCGGGATAGATTCTCCACCATCAATTCTAATGATACCGGCAATTCCACACAAATTTCAAACTCCCTCTTCCAAACCAGTCATTACTCGTCGATCAATTCAACTACGAGCGGTTTGAAAGCAGGCTTTCACTCGTGGTGACAAACAATAAAGTCTATGATTAAAATGGCAGTCAGGTTTTATTCATCCCGCTACCCCAACATCAATAATCCTCATAGTATTAATCCGCTGTCAAAAACTATTTCAGCCCACAAGACTTGCCCAAATGCAGAACGCCTCCCCTGTTTGGGGGCTACATGAGAAGACCCGTGTTGTAAATGCGGCAAT
This sequence comes from Hyphomicrobiales bacterium, assembly GCA_024224595.1. Classification (GTDB taxonomy): domain Bacteria; phylum Pseudomonadota; class Alphaproteobacteria; order Rhizobiales; family Rhizobiaceae; genus JAAEMP01. Next base: position 17,151 of record JAAENI010000468.1, on the reverse strand, counting down.
TATTATTCAAATTGAACCTGTTCTTTTTGTTATATTTGTAGAAAGATAAATTGTATGAAAACTTTCCGTCAATGGATCTCTCCATTGCGTTCATGCACATAGATTATCCGGTAATTAGCATTGTCGGCCAGGGAAACCGGAACTGAAAATGGAACAGGAGAATTTGCACCTGCAATGAAAATGTGGACGTTTGAAAATCCGGTAAATATTACTTTTGGAATAGGTGCATTAAATGCAATCGCTGGTATCGTTGCAGGCAGACCCTGTTGTCTGGTCACTTATGACGAGAAATATTTCAGCGAGCTTGCAGCAAGCCTGATATCCAGCATTGGCGAACCACAATCTGTTATCAACAATATTACACCAAACCCTGATTTTGAAACACTGCGGGACAACTGCCAAACCTTTGCCAACTCCGTTTCCGCAGACACGGTTATCATTGCGCTGGGTGGTGGTTCAGTAATTGATACAGCTAAAGTTCTGGCGTCTACTGACAAGGGGTTCGAACCAGTTCAGCAGTTTCTTGAAACCGGCGAAAATGAAACCCGGCTGGCTTCCTACCCGATCATTGCCGTGCCAACCACGGCAGGCACCGGCAGCGAAGTCACCCGCTGGGCAACAGTATGGGATGGAAAATCACAAAAAAAATATTCTCTTGCCCGACCTTCTTTATATCCAACCCATGCGGTGATCGATCCCGCTCTGACCCGCAGTCTGCCACGGCAAATGACGATATACACAGCACTTGATGCTTTGTCCCATTCACTCGAAAGCCTGTGGAATCGCAATGCCAACCCGGTTTCCTCCAATTATGCAGTCTATGCCGCATCGCAGGTGATTTCAGCTCTGCCGCTACTTGTCGATGACTTGGAAAATATAGGTCTAAGAACGCGCATTTCCAAAGCCTGTCTATTTGCAGGGTTAGCATTTTCTAACACCAAAACCGCCCTTGCCCATTCCCTGTCTTATCCCATCACACTCAAATATGGTATCATCCATGGTCTCGCATGCTCATTCAGCCTGCCAAAGATAATGGCTAGCGTTATTGGACAAGACAGCGCATGCGACCAAAATCTGAAACGCATATTCGGTCCTGATCTTGATACCGGAGTAAATAACCTTGAGCAATTCCTGGCGGGTTTAGGAGTCTCCACAAGAGCTTCATCTTATGGTGTTCAAAAAGATGAATGGCAGGGCATGTTGACGAATGCACTTGCTGGTGAACGTGGATTGAATTTTATTGGCTCGTCAGAAAAAGTCCTTGAAATGCTGATCCTTGAATGAGTTCAAAACATCCACACTTTGTTGCTTATTCATTCGATGCAGCTCACACCCCTTTTGGCTGTCTTTATCAGCAGTCTAGTGGTCGCACCGATTGCAAATGTTGAATAATTGACAGATATGTTAGTCATTCGAAATTATAACGGATCAAATGTTCAGGATGAAGACATGGAAACTGATAATATTCTTGCTGACGCAGGCTTTTTGTTCAATTGTCAGACACTAAGAGTCTGTTCAAGATTACACAACAGGGTTTGACGGGTCATATTTTCAGGGATCATTGGGACAAATCAAGTGCCGCAGGCTGGTTGCCTTCAAACTTGATTTGTCCCAACAAGCACCAAAATATGGCCCGCCCATTAGGTTTTGCATATGGGGGTTTTGCACAAATTGCCCACTATCGGCGAATATTCTCTTGCAAAGGGCACCACCCTGAGCTGTGAAAATATCCTTGGTATTGAACAATTTAAGCAAAATCAAACCCTGTTGTGTATTATTGAACAGACTCTTAATAATCGAGGCAAAACGACTTATCAGATTTCAAGATCATAATTGTTGATAATGAAATCAGCCCACATTTGCGTTAATATTTGGATGACAACCGAAAGGAATGTATTCGCGATTGGCGACTATTGGATGAATTCAATGGATTCTCAATGTCAGGATGTTCTGTTATTGCCCATTGGCATGCGGGGTAAGTTGGCAATTCAAAGACTTCGCGTGATGATTTGCGTCTCATCTCAATGCGTGTTCTACAAGCGCCAGCTGGTGTATTTGAAAGGCGGGCGGTGAGGGGGCACCGCCCGACCAAATTCAAGCGCTTCGATACATTTTGGTCATCGAAAATTCCCGATGACCGAGCGCTTCTGAAGCGGTGTTACGACCGTTCGAAGTGCGGCGGATCATTTCTATCAGCTCATCACCGGCCTGGTCTATGGTCATGTCACGTCGTAAAATACCCGATACATCAACATCGACATGTTCACTCATCGTACGAATTGTACGTGGATTTGCCGTGATCTTGATAACCGGTACGATGGGATTACCAATGACATTGCCCTGACCGGTTGGGAATGTATGTAATACATATCCACCGGCCGCCATCAAAGTCACGCATTCCGCCGCTGCTGATGAACTGTCCATGAAGTACAATCCTTTACCCGATTCAGGCGCTTCGGCAGGTTCAAGAATATCAATGAACTGGGACGTGCGGCCAATTTTTTCCAGGTTACCGAGAGCTTTTTCCTCAATTGTGGTCAATCCGCCTTCAATGTTACCTTTGGTTGGCTGACTATCTGACAAATCATCGGTTTGGTGCGCGAAAATTACATCATCCTGATAGGCTTTCCACATTTTGTGCCAGCGTTCACCAACTTCTTCATTGATTGCTCGTTTCTGGCAAATGTGTTCGGCACCTGTGATTTCGGAAGTTTCACCAAAACAACCATAGATTCCATGGGGCAGTAATTTGTCATACATATTGCCGACGGTAGGGCAGGAGCCAAGCCCGGTTGTTGTATCGGATTCACCACATTTGGTTGAAATCCACAAATCAGTGATTGAGCATTCTTCGCGTTGCAGTTCAGAAGCGAAATGGACCATGTCCTTGGCGGCGCGTGAGGCATCCATTATGGTTTTCAGGTCGCCATTTTGTTCAATCGAAAATCCAACAACGGGTTTACCGGTCAAAGCGATGCCGTCGACAACTTTTTTGGTCCAGCCCGGCTCAATACCAATTACCACCACCGCTGCAACATTTGGATTGGCGCCGGTGCCGATGATAGTGCGGAAATGGATATCCAGATCTTCACCAAACTGAAGACGGCCATAGGCATGGGGAATCGCCATCGTTCCTTTGATGTTATTTGCCACCGCTTCACAAGCAGCATTTGATATATCATCCAGCGGCAGGATCAACACGTGGTTGCGAACGCCAACACGGTCATTTTCACGCCGATAACCCTGGATTGTAATTTTTGAAAAGTCAGTCATATCGGTGTACCTTACCAGCGTTTTGTTTTGCAATTTTGAATGTGTAAATGTTCGCCTTTTTTGACGTCGGCTTTCATTATGCCAATATCCTCTCCGTATTTGAAAACCGTATCGCCCGCTTTCATATCTTTGAGAGCCACTTTATGGCCAATCGGCACATCTTCACTGCATGTCAGGCGAAATGTGGAATTGTCGTGTGTTACGCAGACCAGCATATCAGTGTTGGCCAGGAGTCCTTCGATCACAACAACGCCAACGCTATCGTCGTGGTCATGGACCAGAAGGTGAGGTATTTCAGTCATCTTAATTCCTTGTGTCAGGGTTTGAGAATAATTTTAGATGCCGGGACAGTGCCTTGCAGGATGTCAACAAAAGCAACCGCACCTTGGGAGAGAGGACGTGTTTCGTACCAGTCCAGCGAACCGAGTTTGTTTTGGAACATCGCCTCAGCGGTGGCCCGAAAGTCTTCAGCGGTATAGGTATATGTTCCAAAGAAAGTAATTTCCTGAAGGGTCATGCGCCGGATATCAAGGCCGCCTTCCGGCGAGCCAAGACCGATATGTGCAATGACACCGCCCGGCATAACTATCTTGCAGGCAGATTTTCGGGTTTGTTCCAATCCTACAGCGTCAATAACCAGATCAGCAGTGTTCGAATTCTTCCAATCCTCCGGTTTGATGACCGGCAGGCCTGTTGTTGCAGAAATGAATCGTCGACGGTTTTCGTTGGGTTCCAGAATATTGATATCTTTAACGCCAACACAGGCCAGTGACAAAGCTGCCCCAACTCCTATTGCACCACCGCCAATAATGATCGCACATATGTTTGACATATCCCTGTTAAGTGCAGATTGAGCCAGGCGTACCGCATGCCAGCCACATGCAACTGGTTCTGCCAAGCTTGCTTTTTCCAGTGAGAACGAATTGGGTACATGCACAATATTTGAAGCAGGAATTGTAACATACTGCGCAAATCCACCTTCACGCGGTGGCATGGAAATGATTTGTCGGTCAGGGCACAAATTATCACGTGCGGATGTGCAGGCTTGGCAGTGGCCACAGGTAACAAGTGGATTGACCGTTACCCGACATCCGTCGTTATCACCACCTTCAATAGTGCCTGCAACTTCATGTCCAAGGATCAACGGGGCAGGGCGCCTGTCATCATGACCCAAGAAAGCGTGCATATCTGATCCGCAGATCCCGACACTGTCGATTTTGATCAGGTGTTCATTTTCCCCGGGTTGAGGTTTGTCAGCTTCGCCATAAGCCAGACTTTGGGGGCCAGTATAGATAAGTGCTTTCATTTTGCTGTATAGCCTCCATCAACACTGAGTATTTGACCTGTGACATAGGCGGAGGCATCCGAACACAAAAATTGAAGAGGGCCGTCCAGGTCCCCAACAACTCCATTCCTTCCGCAACAAGTTTGGGCTGCATTGCGAGCAGCTCTATCAGGGTCATCGAATACGGCCGATGTCAGTTCGGTTTTAAAAAATCCCGGGGCAATAGCATTGGCATTGACACCAAAGGGTGACCAGGCTTCAGCCATCGCGCGGGTCAATTGGACAATCCCCGCCTTGCTGGCTCCATAGGCGATACCGCCGGGAAAGGCGCGAAAACTTTGCAAAGATGCAAAGTTCACAATACGGCCCCATTCCCTGTTTTTCATTTCCCTAGCAAAATGCTGGGCCAGAAAAAACGGGGCAGACAAATTGAGATCGATTGTTAAATTCCAGCCTTCATCAGTCACATCGCCAGCGGTCTGTCTGGTATTGATACCCGCAGCATTGATCAGGATATCGGGTGGGCCGAATGCCTGGTCGACGGCGTCGACAGTTTGTTTCAGGTTGTTGCGCTTTGACAGGTCAGCTACTACGATGTGGGTGTCAGCAGATATAGATGACTGCCAGTTTTTTAGTTCCTGTTCACGACGCGCGACACCAATCACGCGCGCTCCGTTGAGGGCAAGAAAAGTTGCGGCATGACGACCCAGACCTGAACTGGCTCCGGTCACACACGCAGTTTTGCCCGCAAGGGCGAACAAGTTATTGGAATTGGATAAAATTGGTTCAGCCATTGGAACTAAGGTCGAATTTTTGATCGGGGAAATATTTTTTCAGGCGAATATCTGCTGTGCGCGCATGCCCTTCCATGCCTTCGAGGCGGGAAATGCGCGCAGTAGCTTCGGCAACAGCTTTGGAACCTTCACGAGTGGCTTTTTGCCACGTGACCATTTTCATGAATTTGTGCACCGAAAGACCGCCAGTATAACTTGCGGCACCAGATGTTGGTAAAACGTGATTGGTTCCCGAGGCCTTGTCGCCAAAAGCAACTGTCGTCTCCTCACCAAGAAAAAGTGAACCGTAACAACTCAAACGCTCAAGCCACCATTGAGGATCCTGTGCCTGGACAGTCAAATGTTCAGGCGCATAATCATCAGAAGTTGCTGCCATTTCCTCTCGATTATCGCACAAAATCACTTCCGCATAATCACTCCATGCGGCGGCGGCATTGGTGCCATTGACTTCCGGCAGGTCAGCGATCAGGTCCGGTACCAGGCGCATTACCTCTTCTGCAAGTGGGCGGTCGTTGGTTACCAGCCAGACCGGCGAATTATAGCCATGTTCGGCCTGGCCAACCAGATCAGCCGCGACAATTTTGGGATCGGCAGTTAAATCGGCTAATATCAAACTGTCGGTTGGTCCGGCAATCATGTCAATGCCTAGACGACCAAACAGAATACGTTTGGCTTCGGCGACAAACTGATTTCCCGGTCCGACAAGGATATTGGCCTTGGGCAGGCCAAACAGGCCGAAGGCCATAGCTGCAACACCCTGGACGCCACCTAGCGCGAGTATTTTGTCGGTTCCAGATATATGGGCTGCGTAGATGATGGCAGGAGCAATGCCGATATCGGGGCGGGGAGGTGAACAGGTGACAATATGATCGCATCCAGCGACTTTAGCAGTAGTGACGGTCATTATCGCTGAAGCGACATGGGAATACCTGCCACCTGGTACATAACAACCTGCTGAAGAAACAGGAATACTTTTTTGACCAGCAATAAAACCCGGCGCTATTTCAAGTTCGAAGTCACCAATCGTTTGTTTTTGTGCTTCTGCAAACCTGCGCACATTGTCCTGGGCGAAGCGAATATCGTCTTTTAGCTGTTGAGGTACCAGGTCACAGGCAGCCTCAATTTCAGCTTTGCTCAATTCAATATTGCCGTCATATTTGTCAAATTTCTTGGCGTAAGCAAGATCAACCTCATCTCCGCCATTTTCGATATCCGACAAAATACCCTGAACTATTTCACTTACGTCAGTGGCGTCACTTTTTGAATGTAGATCAGCCTTTTTCAGGTATTCAACAGGCATTCGATTTTCTCCTATTTAAGTATGTCTGGAAGCATGTATGTTGAGACAGTCGGTATATAGGCAATAAGCAACACAACGATCAACATGCATAGAACGAAAGGTCCAACCCGTGTGGTAATCTTGAGGATGGATTCACCGGATATTCCTGACACAACGAACAAATTCAAACCAAGAGGTGGGGTGATAAACCCTACACCTAACGCAGTAATCATCATGATGCAGAATTGAATTTCATTCATGCCAATGTTATCCGCCAGTGGCTTGAGAATGGGCGCCAGAATGACAATATTGGGCGTCGTCTCCATCACGCATCCTGCCGCGATCAGAATACCGATCATCAGCAATATCAAAATGTATGGGTTTTCTGTGAACGAGGTGATTGTAAATACAAAACCTTGCGGAACACCAAGCGCTGCAAGCGTCTGGGCGAGCGGAAGTGAAAAGGCTATGATTGGCAATATGACCCCATTCACCTTAGCAGAACTGACAAGCATTGCCGGAAAATCTGACAGTTTTAGTGTTTTCAGGATAAAGCCCATGATAATAGTGACAATAACCGCTGTGGCTCCTGCTTCGGTTGGTGTCAGGCGACCCGAAAAAATTCCGTAGAAAATAATGCCGGGTACCAGAAACGCGTACCAACCGGATCGGATTGCTTGCCACAAGCGAGTTCCCCACTCACCAAAGGTCATCTGACCTCCACCTTCATATGAATAAAAGCGATTGACGATCAAATTGGTGATCAGAATAGATGCCAGAATGGCTAGGCCGGGGATGAGTGCTGCCAGGAACAAAGTCGAGGCGGATACTCCAAGCACCAGGCCAATGATAATGTAGGCAATTGAGGGTGGAATCAACACTCCAGTGCATGCACCTGCGGCTACCAGAGCGCAGGCATAGGGTCTTGGATATCCGCTTTCAACCAGGCGTGCAATGGTCATGCGACCGACCGCTGCCGCTCCGGCCGCATCTGAACCAGAGATCGCGGCAAACATACCGCAGACCAGCACCGTGGCCGAACCAAATCCTCCTTTGGCAAAGCAGGTAAGGGCTTCGGCTACATCCAGAAATTTTCGACTGAGTCCTGTGCGAACCAACACATCCCCAGTCAGAATGAACAATGGCACGGCTGTGAGGGCAAATGCATCAATGCCATCAAACAGGGATTCACCTACCAGGGAAAGTGGCAATACTTCCGACATCAAAAGCATGACAATTACTGCTGAACCTATTGCCGCCCAGATGGGAATTGCGAGTGCAATAAATACGACAAATATAAGTACAGGAATATAAAAATCCCAACCAAGTTCGACTGCTTGTAGTTGTTGTTGAAGACCTAGCATAGCGATACCTTAATCAAACATCTTGTTACCTTCGAAAACGTCACCGCCTGTTCGCAGGTCACGGATGTCTCGAAGAAACGATTGGATTAAACGGAAAATTATTAGTGAGAAACCGGCTGGGACCGCAAACAAAAACCAGACCATTGGCACCCGAAGACCGTGGCTGACTGCGCCAAACTTCCAGGCAACTGCAAATGTTTCATAAGACCAATATAACGCCACACATGCGACAGCAAACATCACTAAATCACCCAGAATATATATCAATGTCTTGGTGCGTGCGGAAACATAGTGAAGTAGTACATCTATGCGAATATGCGCCCGCTCTTTTACCGCTGAAGCAGCGCCAATCCAGGCCAGGTAGATGAATGAGTAGCGAACAATTTCCTCACCCCATATGGAGGAATATGAAAAAACTTCACGGCGAATAACTTCAACAGACATTGTTAAGACAAGAAGTACATAAAATACCAAAAGCGCCCAACGTTCGATATTGGCGTCTATTTGCTTGAAAATCCGCTGCATCACCTATCTCCCGGGTTACGCTGTATGATTTTGATGAGTATTTGAAAAGAGACGGCGCCAAATTGGCGCCGTCCTTCAGATACGAGTGCCTTTAGGCATCATGGACATAGTATTTACTGGTAGTCCCAGCAGCTTCTTCAAGCTTGGCAAAATTGTCCATATTCCCGGCCAGTTCTGTTTTGAAACTGTCCCATTCACTCTTTTGATATCCGCCTGTGGCCTTCCATTCAGCCAATTGATCTTCGGACAGGGAGTGAAACTCAACGCCGGATTTGCGCAATTCCGACATGGCATAATTGCGTGCGGAAGGTACTTTCGCCAGGTTTTGCTGGGCTGTAATCTCTGAGCCAAATTCAACACCCTGCTGGACTTCAGCGGGTAGAGAATTGAACCATTCGAGATTACATGAATAGACCTGACTATCTGGCACAGCCTGAGTGAAAGTCACATGACTAAGGATGTCTTTGAAACCGAATACATATAATGCGCCAACCGATGGATCGAGGGCATCTGCGACACCTTGTTTAATGGCAGAAGGTGTTTCACCCCATGCAACGGGTGTTGGATTGGCACCAACCATACGATAGTATTGTTGAAGCATTTTCGATCCTGGAACCCGGAACTTTACCCCGCTCATGTCGCCGGGGGTCAGGATAGGGCCAGAACCGCCTTTGCGCACTGCCGCGACTCGTGGATCAATAACTACATAAAGAAGCGCTTTAAATCCTTTGGCGGCAATCTTTGGATTAACTGCATTTTTCCAGGCATCCGATGTTACCAGATTGACAAATCGCTGATTGGCACCACAGAAATACGGCAAATTGATTAAGTCCGCGACAGGTGCAAATGGTGCGAAATTTGATATTGAGTGCTGTGCTGCCTGAATTGTGTTGCCTTGGACTTTTTGCACCAGTGCTCCGCCTGCACCCAATTGGCCGCCTGGAGAAAGTCTGACATAAACTTTGCCGTTGGTTGCATTCTGGATATTTTCTTTCAAATCAAGCTGAAGAATTGGATAACTACGCGATGCGCCAATGATGTATGCTGTGGCCAAATTCATGGTGTGTTCTGCAGCATTTTTACGTTCTTTTTCTTCCTTCGCAGTTTGTGCGACTGCTTCTTCTGACCACAGTGTGCCAGCTGCTCCTGCGATCATGGCGGCTGTAAAAGCACCGCTGCCGGTTAGCTTCAGGAAATTTCGACGTTCGGCCGATTTTAGTTCTTGTTTGTCACTCATTTTGTTCCTCCTAAGAAAGAAAAACCACCTCAGTCATCACTGTTGGTGGCGGTTTGGTTGTTATTTTCACTTTGTATAATTGCAATAACGAAGAAGATCACTGATGAGATTACAATCAATAACTCTCCCACATCTCCTAAAAACTGCGTGCTTCCTATCGATCCCAGAATGACATTCACTGTGAAAACCAGAAACAGGGCAAAGGCTATTTTCAGCATTTATCTCTCCTCCACTACAAATTGCGCACAGCGCAATTTGATATTTGTAAGCGCTTACATTGAAATTTGCAAGCGCTTACATTATTTATTAGTTATGTGATCAATTTATTTAGTCATTATAGTGCGTTAAGGAGAACCCTGATTTCACTAAGTGTGAAATGTCTGTGTTTTTCCAACATGGAGACGAACTTGTCGATTCCTATTTTACCAACACTGGAAGATGTTGCCAGAGTGGCCGGTGTTTCAACCGCAACGGTTTCCAGGTCTCTTAATTCACCGAACAGCGTGGCGAAAAACACCTTGTTGCGAGTCAAATCGGCCGTCGACCAACTGGGTTATTCACCGAATTTTGGTGCACGCGCACTTGCAGCAAAACGCACAAATGCCGTTGGTGCTGTTATTCCAACAATGGAAAATGCGATTTTTGCCCGTGGACTTCAGGCATTTCAGGAAACCCTGTTCGAGAATGGGTCAACATTGCTGGTCGCCAGTTCATCTTACCAGCGCGAACGCGAAGAAGTACAAATACGATCGCTGATCGCAGGCGGTGCGGACGCCATTCTTTTAATAGGCGAAGATAGGCGAGAAGGGATATATGAATTTTTGAAAAAGAGAGGAATTCCATACGTTCTGGCGTGGAATTTCAGACAGGATTCTGATCATTGTTTTGTTGGGTTTGATAATCGGGCGGCAGCAAGGGAAATGGCAATAAAGGTACTTAAACTAGGTCATACAAAAATTGGTATGATTGCAGGATTAACACTAGAGAATGATAGAGCCCGCGATCGTGTGACGGGTGTTAGGGAAGCTATTTCGGAATTTAATATTTCCGAACGGGATTTTTGTTTGAAAGAGGCGCAGTATGATTTCACAAGTGCTGGTGATGCAGTGGAAACACTTTTGGAAAATGGCCCAAGACCAACCGCGATAATTTGTGGAAACGATATATTGGCGATTGGTGCAACAAAGCGCCTCAAATCTTTGGGTCTGTGTGTGCCGCAGGATATCTCGATTACCGGATTTGATGATATCGAAGTATCCTCGATAATCGAGCCGGAGTTGACAACCGTGCATATTCCGCATCGGGAAATGGGAAAAATTGCCGCAGAGCAACTGTTGGAGATGCGCAGAAATCAGACAATGTCTTCCAGTATTGAATTGAAGCCATTCATTGTTGAGCGTCAGTCTCTGGCAAAACCGCCCAATTGACCAGTTTTATCCTGGATAAACCGACTATTTCAACAACACTATTTCGCAAGCCTCACCAGAACTTGCAGCCGGAGCATTTACCGCACGGATGAGCAAAGCATCTGCTCTGTTCAGATTTGCCAACATTGATGAATCCTGGGTCTCGAAGGGTGTTGCAATCAGTGTTCCGTTGTCATCAACCTTGATCAATACCCGCATATATTCCTGCCGTTCGTCATTGGCTTTTAAATCGCACCCCAAAATTGCCTGTTGTGGTTTGGAATAGGCCTCAGGCAGACCGGCCATCGCATTAACCAGTGGGCGAACGAAAATCTGTCCCGCGATGATTGAAGACACCGGATTGCCGGCCAGGCCCAGCATGCGAATGGTTTTACCTGTTGACTGGTTTTTGGCAAACAGAAAGGGTTTACCCGGGCGCATGGCAATTTTGGAAAACTCAAATTCAAAACCAATCTTCTGCATGGCCGGCAGAACAAGATCATGGTCTCCAACTGAGGCACCACCAATGGTGATAATCATATCTGCACCCTGATTGATCGCACTTTGCACGTGTTCAATCAGACTTTCCACTTTGTCTTTGGCAATCCCCATATCGAGTGCCTCACCACCGGCATCTTCAACAATTGAGGCCAACGCAAAGCTGTTGGACGCGATGATTTCACCTTGTGCCAGTGAATTGCCCGGCATTACAAGTTCATCACCCGTCGCCAATACTGCCGCAACGGGTTTTTTCCAAACCTCCAGTTGCGGGTGGTTCATTGAAGCAGCCAGTGAAATTGACTGGGGGTCGATTACTCTTCCTGATTGCAGCAGACATTCACCCTCGCGAAAGTCCAAACCTGCCTGGCGAATAAATTTACCCGGGTTGTTTCCCTTGAGAATGTTGACATGACCTCCATCTGCCCGGGTATGTTCCTGAATAATTATCGTATCAGTTTGATCGGGCACTGGAGCACCGGTAAATATCCGTATCGCTTCATTATTGCCGATACTGCCGCGATATGGATGACCAGCAGCTGATTGTCCGATAACTTTCAGTCTGGCCGGTATGTTAGCAATATCCTGCTGGCGTACCGCATAGCCATCCATGGCACTTGCATCAAATGGAGGCTGGGTTCGCAATGCGTTGAGGTCAGATTTAAGCACGCGGCCATTTGCCTGGCGCAGCTTTATAAATTCACTGGTTTGAGGTGCGGCATCGCGCAGGATTATTTGCAGGGCATCGGTTGCCGGAATCAGGCCATCAATCATTTAGAGCACTTTCGATGAAATATGAATCGTTTGACCGATTCGAAATTGTTCACTTGCCAGGCGAATTGTGCGCTGTGCTACCAAAGCACCACAAGCGCGATTCAACAATGCTGGACAATTTCGAACGGCCCGACTATCAAATTGTTTCAATAGCTTATGTAAAAAGGCGGGTGTCCTGTATTGGCCCATCAGCGTCGTTGCGAAACTTGCCCGATGGATGAGCATCGCGCGGCGCTCCGCGTCTAGCTGAGTGGGCCAATACAGGGCATCAAACGGTTCGTATTTCATCGAAAGCGCTCCAATTTTCCAGTTTCAGGTGCCGTTGGTCGCATCGCCGTCGCCAATTTTCCAGTGACCGGATTTACCACCAGATTTTTCAATCAGCCGGACAGGACCAATTTCCATCCCTCTATCGACAGCCTTGGCCATGTCATAAATTGTCAGACAGGCTACCGAACAAGCGGTTAATGCTTCCATTTCAACTCCGGTTTTACCTTCGACTTTGGTGGTTGCGCGCACGATCAAACCGGGAAGCGAATTATCAAACTCGATTTCCAGCGATACTTTTGACAGGCCAATGGGGTGACATAAGGGGATCAGTTCGGCGGTTTTTTTTGCCGCCATGATTCCGGCGATACGGGCGGTGGCAATGACATCACCTTTTTTGGCATTTCCCGACTTAATCATGGTCAGTGTTTGGTGTTGCATTTTCACACAACCTTCGACAATTGCCACGCGGGATGAGATTTTTTTGTTGCCAACATCCACCATCTGCGCTTCGCCGGATTTGTTTATATGTGTCAATTTGGCCATAAAAGTATAACTCTAAATTCAGTTGTTCGTTTTCAGGCTGCGTGGGCGGGGTTGGCCAACAGGCTGATTGTGGCGGCGGTTACGTCTTTTTGACGCATCAGACTTTCTCCGATGAGAAATGTTCGAATGTTGGAAACACTCATACGAGCCAAATCTGCCGGGGTGATTAAGCCGGATTCGCCAACAATCAGTTTGTCTCCGGGAACTTTTGCTGCCAGGCGTTCGCTGATTTCCAGGCTGGTTTCAAATGTTTTAAGATTGCGGTTGTTAATGCCAATCATTTCGCTTTTCAGGCATTGTGTTGCCCGTTCAAGTTCTTCTTCATCATGAACCTCAACCAGAACATCCATACCAAGCTGGATTGCTGTTTGTTCCAGTTCAATGGCCTCATCACTGGAAAGGCAGGCCATGATGATCAAGATGCAATCAGCGCCCCAGGCACGGGCCTCGTAGACCTGATAGGGCTCAAACAAAAAATCTTTTCTCAATATGGGAAGATCCACAACTTGATGCGCTGCGACCAAAAATTCAGGTGCTCCTTGAAAAGATGGTTTATCAGTTAATATACTCAAACATGCGGCACCGCCTTGCTGATAGGCAGTTGCCAGAACAGGAGGATCAAAATCATCACGAATTAGACCCTTGGATGGGCTGGCCTTTTTGATTTCCGCAATCAAAGCATACTCGTTGTTTTGATGTTTGGCGCGCAACGCGCTGATAAACCCACGTGGTTTGGCTGCAGCATCTGCGTGTTTTTTGATTTCTGAAGGTGACACCACCGTTTTGGCAGCCGCGATTTCCCGGCGTTTGTATTTTTCTATTCTTTTTAAAATGTCTGTCATGAAAATCGGGTCCTATGCCAAGCCCTGATTTGATACCCGCACAAGTTTTTCCAGTGCGGTTTTTGCATGGCCATTATCAATCGCAATTGCCGCTTGGTTTACGCCGTCTCTTATATCTTCTGCTTTGTCGGCTATGACCAGAGCCGCACCGGCGTTAAGTAATACAATATCACGATAGGCGCTGGGCTCACCTTCCAATACGCGCGACATTGCTGCTGCATTGTATTGCGCATCTCCGCCTAGTATCTGGGACAAATCATGTATCGGCAGGCCAGCGTCTTGTGGAGTTATTTCAAATGTATTGACCCGACCATTTTCAAGGGCTGCCACTTGTGTGGTGCCTGTTATAGTAATTTCGTCCAGACCTTCCCCATGCATTACCCACACTTTTTCCGAGCCCAGTTCCGCCAGCGTTTTGGCTACAGGTAATAACCATTTGGGTGAAAATACGCCCAGTAACTGCCTTTTGACACCAGCGGGATTGCACATGGGCCCAAGCAGATTAAATATTGTGCGGGTTCCAAGTTCAATACGCGTTGGTCCCACGTGGCGCATGGCAGAATGATGGGCGGGTGCAAACATAAAACCGACACCCGCTTCTTCGATGCAGTCTGAAATCTGACCCGGGGAAAGTTCCAGATTGACCCCCAGAGCGACAAGCACGTCGGCAGAGCCCGATTTTGAAGACAGTGAGCGATTGCCATGTTTTGCGATCGTGAGACCTGCTCCGGCTGCGACGATTGCCGCGCAGGTCGAGACATTGTAGGAACCCGATGCATCCCCGCCGGTGCCAACGATGTCTACTGCATCGCTCGGAGCGTCGACCGCAAGCATTTTTGCCCGCATGGCCAATACTGCACCAACAAATTCTTCAACACTCTCACCACGAACTCTCATTGCCATCAGCAAACCACCAATTTGGGAAGGAGTCGCTTCCCCGGACATCAGGATTGAGAATGCTGTTTGAGTCTGTATACGATTGAGGGAATTTCCATCAGCTACAATGGCGATGAATTCTTTCAGGTTACTCAATTTTATCCCCACTAATCTTATGGTTTAATCCGAAACCCTCAATTTCAAGAGTTTTGTCCTTTATTTTAACTCGCACCAACAAATCTTCAAAACAGATTGCATATTATTAGATGCTACCTGATCAGATTTTGTGCTGCGAGAACGGCACTCTGGTTAACCGTCACGGTTTCCTTCTCACGCAAATCGCTGATCAATTGATTTAACAGGTCATCACCAAGGGCCTCATCAAGTCGCTTGATTTCCTCCGGGCCAACAGAATTTCCTTCTCCTTTGATGATATTGATGACCTTTAGTACGATATGGGTGCCTTTTTTTGCTCCAACTGCCAGTGCTGTTTTTTGTTCAGCAATGGCAAAACCAGCGCCTACTGCTACTTTACCCAGATCATCACTGGTGTCTTCTCGAGACATTTCCGCGCTTTTATTGATTTTTGCCACCTTTGTTTCGGTTGAAGGTGGTAATACACCGTCCAGTACTGCGGCAAATTCTTCACCTGATACAAGGCGGGAATTAAGGTCCATGGCGATCTTTTCTATAGCGCTGGAGGTTTCTTCTTCGATCCAGTTTTTGCTCACCAGTTCCCTGACTTCTTCAAGCTTCTTTTGGCGTTCAGAAATTATCTCTTTTACCTCATACCAGACAAAGCCGGTACTACCCAATGATATTGGATCAGCTTCAACGCCTTCTGCGGTTTTGAATGCTTCACTTAAAAGTTTGGCGGATTGTGGTATATCGGCAACGGGTTCACCCTTGTCGTCACGGCCCTGGGCGTCAACTTTTTCAATTGTTCTTGCAGTCAAACTTACTTTGGTTGCCGCTTCACTTAAATTATCACCGGCAGCGCGTTCATCTTCCAGCTTGTCATGAATATCAAATAGCTCATCCGCGGCTTTTGTAGTTGCCAAACGTTTACGCAGATCGCTTTCAACTTCGGCAAGAGGTTTTATACTTTCTGCTGTGATATTTGTTACCCGCAGAAGGACAGGTCCAAATATTCCAGTGACAACCTCGCTGACTTTATTTAGTTCGAGGGCAAAGGCGACCTCTCCAACGCTGGTATCAGGCAGATCTTTTTGCGTGTATTCACCAATTGTGATTTCTTTTTCAGTCTTGCCAATTTCTTCGAGAATTGTAGTAAACAGTTCTCCTTCGTTGATGCGCTTTAAAATAGCCTTGCCCTGGGCGTCGTCATCAAGGTTAAGCTGTTGAATTGTCCGCTTTTCATCCTGGGTGAAACCGGATTTTTGTTCCTCATAGGCCTTTGCAACTTCTTCAGGCGTAATTGATTCTGCATCGGCGATATCTTCAGCCTCAAGTTTCACAATGACAATTTTTCGATATTCCGGTGCAACATGATCGGATTTGTTTTTATCAAAATGAGCATTAATATCCTGTGGTGTGGGTGCTGGTTTTTCCGCCAGCACGTCAGGAGATAAAACTACATATTCAAACTGGCGCTTTTCATTTCGGTAGGCGTCAAATGCCTCGATATAGGCCTGTGGTGTCTTGGTATTGGCTGAAACTCCTTCCAGCAGTTGATTGCGAACTGCGACTGCCTGACGATTTTCAACATAATCTGATTCACTGATGCGCAATTGTCTTAGTTGTTCAGTTAGAACCCGGCGATTAAAATTCCCGCTGGCATCCTGAAAGGCTTTATCTTCTCCAATCAGGCTGGCGAGATTTTTGTCCGATAAGCCAAGCCCCATCTTTCTGGCGCTTTCATCCAATACCGCACCACTCAATAACTGTGTGATGACATTTGCTTCAATACCGAAGATGCGAGTTTCTTCCCGCGTGAGCAGGCGGCCAATCTGGCGTGACAGGCTAAAGCGGGCCCTTTCATAAGCGAGAGCATAGTCATTCGCTGAAACACTGGTTTTGCCGACTTGTATCACTGAACCTGAAAGGCCGCCAATAATCGCTCCGGAAACACCCCAGACACCAAAGCTTGCCACAAGAAGTAATATAAATGTCTTGGCAACCCATCCGCCAATTGAATTTCTGAGTAGTGTTAGCATTAATTCTT
>JAAENI010000467.1 GCA_024224595.1 Hyphomicrobiales bacterium | reverse complement strand
CAGTGGATGATTTTTCAACATCCCAAGGATCATCCAGCCATTTGTTTCTGGCATCATGATATCCAGGATGATCATTTTTGGCTTTGCCTGTTCAACCAGTTCCAAAATATCATTGGGGTCTTGCGTGGAGATTAACTGGTAGCGGCTGCCAGCCGTGTAACGATGAAATAATGCCAAGGCATCTTCATTGTCATCAACCAAAAGCACGGGGATTTGTTCTCGAATGGGGAGAAGTAAATTCGCACAAAAAGCGACGGTCTCACTTTCAGTGAAGTTAAGTTCGATGGAACTCAACTTCGATAGCTCAGTAGCAAGCGAGATATTAGCTCCTTTTGCCAAAGATGGCGTTGGCCCAGTCTGGGGCGTTTTGACGCTCAGATCAACAACCCATTCGCTGCGTTCTGCAGAAATTGTAATACGCCCTTCGGGCGTTCTGTTGATTGCCGCGCTGATTAAATTCACCAATATCTGAGTAAGTACCACATCATGGATCGCTAATGGTGGAAGGAATGCAGACATCTGGTTGTCAATGCTCACATTTTTGTCTTTGCAGATGGGTTCGGTCACACCGAGAACAGAAGTAAGCACATCGTTCAATGAAGTGGGATTAGCGGGTTGAAGATCTTGCACCCAGCCTAACTCTTTCGCCAATTCGGGGTTCTCAAACTGACCCACACCTACATCCGATTGGGGCTGCTCAGTTGCGATGGCTGCATCCAAATTATATTGATTCCACAGAAAATCAGCTAATGCTTCCAACGCCATGCGCTGCTCGCGTCGCAATTGCCTGGGGCTGATGGATAACTGGTCGGCAACAATTTGCTGCTTAAGCTGCTGCACGTAACAACAAAATAACGAGTCGAAAATTCGCCAAACTCGAGATTGATCTGGTTCATTGGCCGATGGCTTAAATGTATCAATGCTGTCGATCAATATCTGCTGCAAAGCTCGCGAAGAATCGAAGCGATCATGAATATCAAATATTTCGGCCAGCGGGCTGGTTCGCAAATATTCATAATTGTACAAATTTTTTAGCGCATCACGCAGATTCTCAATAAAGGTTTCTCGAGT
>JAAENI010000466.1 GCA_024224595.1 Hyphomicrobiales bacterium | reverse complement strand
TGGATCTTGCGCATCATCAACACGGTAGCGCCAAGCAGCGTGAAGAACAGCACCCAGGCATGGGCCTGAAAAAGGTTGTCCTGCGCAAAAGCCACCCCCAACAGGGCAAGCAGCGCACCGAGTCCCAAAACAATTGTTTCAGTTAAATATTTCATGGGATTCCCCTACCTGTCGTACCGGTCGTACCTGTCGCTCAATGTATTCAAAAACTGACATGTGTATAAGTGCCAAATTGTCCCATCTAAAAGCGAATTCATTGATCTATATCAATTTTATATCGAATTCGGTGCGGCGAATTGACATCTGTCTGTCATTTACAACCAATTGATCTGTATCAATGTGAAGCTCAGCAACCAAACCTATCATTCGCCACATTGATTGCACGCAATTTTACACCCGATCACACGGTTTTTTCGGGTTAACTGTTAATAACTTTCGGTGGGCAGGGTCAGATATTGAAGGAACCAAGACAACCTCCAGCATCCAAATCAATGCCCGATGTGATCGACGGCATGGGTGAATACTGCAAAAACCAGCTGGAATTGTGTGACGCCCTGGAAACCATCGCTGATTCGCTGCCTGACAATGTCGACACACAGAAATGTCTTCACACAGCAAGGGCGCTTTACCCGACAATCAAGGCCGCTCACGAATTTGAGGAGGCGCATCTGTTCCCGGCACTCGACGTTTTGGAAATTGTCGACAGCAGGATTGATGCCAGTGTCGAACGCCTTCGCTACGAACACTGGGAAGACGAAAG
>JAAENI010000465.1 GCA_024224595.1 Hyphomicrobiales bacterium | reverse complement strand
TGGCTGCACCGGTCTTCCTTTGTGGCGTAATTGGCCCCAAGGGGGATGCCTATCGGCCGGATGAAGCCCTGCCGATAGATGAAGCCGAGGACTTTCACCATTTCCAGATTGAGGCATTGGCTGAAACCGACCTTGATTTCATCAAGGCAGCCACCCTACCAGCATTTTCGGAAGCACTGGGGATTGCCCGAGCGATTGCGACCACTGGTTTACCTTACATCCTAAGCTTTGTCATCCGAGACAAAGGGACGCTCCTGGATGGAACCCCTTTGCATCAAGCAATCCAGAAAATCGATGCGGCAGTGCACAGATCACCGATAGGCTACGCTGTGAACTGTGTGCATCCTACTGTGCTAACTAAAGGGCTTGCTCGTGATGAACTTGCCCAACGCTCGCTGTTGAACCGAATAGTGGGTTTCAGTGCCAACACCTCTGCAAAAAGACCCGAAGAGCTGGATGGCTTAGAAGATCTGGATGTAGATGAACCAGAAATAATAGGATTGTTAATGCAAAAAGTTCATCAAAAATATGGGACAAAGATACTGGGTGGTTGCTGTGGAACTAGCACCAAACATATTGAATTCATTGCCCAAAAACTATCAGCATCCGTCTAACGATGGACAACCCTAACAACCGTGTGATACTCAAAATATATCTTTACAGAGTTCGATAACCGTCGAATTACAAATTGTGGCAAGTTATGCGCCGAGAATCGGTGAAATTGGGGACAAATTTAAAGCATATCATCAATTTTGCCGAGGCTCAGAGAATCTCAATATATCTGCAACGGTTGACATTTAAGTTTTGGAAATACATAGTCATGTGGCAAAGA
>JAAENI010000464.1 GCA_024224595.1 Hyphomicrobiales bacterium | reverse complement strand
GTCTATTAGACTGTTCTTTTTCCAACAAAGACATGAGTTCATAAATTGTCGGCAGCCTCCAGTCATCATACCCGGCAAATTGATCTTTATTCAGCTTTTCAATATAGGTTTTTGCCACTTCATATTCCATGTAATCATCTGATCCCGACTTTTGCCACATCAAACCGGTTGCATGATCCAAGACAACCTCGCCCTGATCCTCATAATCGTTATGGATATAATTGACAACAGCAAGGTTTTTAAAAGCTATACGAAGTTCATTGTCAGGCAATAATGCATCTGTGGTTATCTTCACCAGCCATTGCTTGACACGTTCGAGCTTAGGTTTGTTACGAGGGCTTATTCGATTCAAATCAGCGCTTTTAGCCAATAATTGACCGGCTAATTGCGCGCCCCATATATCTTCCTTTTTATCAATACCATCCGGTTCCTTGTAACACAATGCCTCGGCAAGCAACCAGACGCTTGATTCACTTCCGCGCCCTGCTTTTGCACCAGCCAGCAACGCAACTTCACGCCATCGATCAGGGTCTTTTCTCACAAACTCGGAAATCTGATCCGGATAATCCTGATTTGTCAAACAGCATGCTGCCAGATATTCCTGAAACGTCCGATGCATGAAAGTGTATACCTCCACCCCACGAGGTACGATCAAGCCGGTTCGCCTGCACAAATGCCGAACCAACAGCATCGGTTTCACTTCAGGATTATTGCTCAGCTTCACCAGCCCGGCAACAAGATCACCTTCGGAAATATCAGCAGTTCCCATAAGTTCGGGCTGATTCACATGGGCCTTATATGCAAGGCTGTTCAAAAGACGGCGTATC
>JAAENI010000463.1 GCA_024224595.1 Hyphomicrobiales bacterium | reverse complement strand
TCAAAATATGACCCGTCAAACCCTGTTGTGTATTCTTGAACAAACTCTGAGAATGCCAAAAATGGAATTTGAGGGTAGTAAGGATATTTCCAGGCAACCCGACATCCTCTGGACACACTGCCAAGCCATCAACCCATTTCACTAAATCGCCTTATGGAATTACATAATGATTACCAGACGTGGGTTTATTAAATTCTTAGGCACCGGTTTTTTAGGTGCTGCGGCTTTGGGTGGGTATGCTTTTGCTATAGAGCCGTTGTTGCGATTGCGCATTACCCGCTACAGGCTTTCGCCTCCCAATTGGCCCAAGGGGCTAAAACTGAGAATTGTCGCACTGGCTGATATTCATGCCTGCAATCCCTGGATGAGCGCCGAACGCATCGGCAAGATTTGTCAGCAGGCGAATGGGCTTGGCGGTGATATGATTGTTCTTTTGGGGGATTATACTTCCGGTATGAACCTGGTCACCAGCTATGTTCATTCAAATGAGTGGTCGAAATCACTGGCCACACTTGAAGCGCCGTTGGGTGTTCATGCGATCTTCGGTAATCACGATTATTGGGAGGATAAGACCTTTCAGCAAAATGGCGGTGGTGAAACCTTCGGTCACCGGGCACTCAAATCTGTCGGCATCCCGATCTACGATAACCGGGCGATACACATGGAAAAGGAAAATCAAGGGTTCTGGCTGGCTGGTTTGGCCGACCAGTTTGCCCTGCTGCCCGGGCGTCAACATGGGCGCAATCAAATGGCAGGCCTGGATGATCTGCCAGGTACTTTAAATCAGATCACCAATGACGACCCGGTCATCCTGATGGCCCATGAACCGGACATTTTTCCAAAAGTGCCAACCCGTGTGGCGCTCACCTTATGTGGCCATACCCATGGTGGGCAGGTCAGGCTATTTGGCTACTCCCCGGTAGTGCCTTCGCGATTTGGCAACCGCTATGCTTATGGCCATGTGGTGGAAAAGGACCGCAACCTGATCGTCTCAGCGGGCCTTGGCTGCTCAATCATGCCGGTGCGCTTTGGTTCGCCACCTGAGATTGTCGTGGTCGATCTGGGGTAGGAAGGGTAAATTCAAAATTTTTGTCAAGCCAATTGAATGGATGATAAATTCCTGAAAATTGCGCTGCATTTGATTTGGCACCCTATTTGGCCATTTCAGGTCGTAAGGTCACCCTGAAACTGCACCTGAAGTTGCAGACTTGGAATATGGTGCCAAACATGCCAACATAACGCAGACACATAATATCCATTGGGGAAAATCAATCGAGGGCAGAAAAATGAAAAAAGAATCCATCCCGAAGCATTCGGAAAACGCCACTGAAAAGCAAAGCGAAAATGAAAAGCAAGGCGAAAAGCAAAAAAATATTTCGAATGCAGCTTATGAAAAGACACTGGCAGCCCAGCAGATTGAACTGGTGCGTCTTCAGGAATGGGTCAGGCATACCGGCCACCGCGTTGCAATAATATTTGAGGGGCGCGATGCGGCTGGCAAGGGTGGTACAATCAAACGTATTACGGAAGCGCTTAATCCACGAATTTGTCAGGTTGTCGCCCTGCCCGCGCCGACCGAGCGTGAAAAAACCCAATGGTACTTCCAGCGTTATGTTCCCCATCTTCCAGCTGCCGGAGAAATAGTCATCTTCGATAGATCCTGGTACAATCGCGCCGGAGTTGAAAGGGTGATGGAGTTTTGCAGCGAAGAGGAATACAAGGAATTCATGCGAAGTTGCCCGGAGTTTGAGCGCATGCTGGTGCGTTCAGGCATTCAACTGATAAAATACTGGTTCTCGGTCAGCGATGAAGAACAGGAACGCCGGTTTCAAAAACGCCTTACCGACCCGACAAAAAGATGGAAATTGAGTCCGATGGACCTGGAAAGCCGCAAACGCTGGGTCGACTATTCCAAGGCCAAGGACATGATGTTTTCACACACAGATATCAAACAGGCGCCCTGGTATGTAGTAAATTCCGATGTAAAAAAACATGCACGTCTAAATTGCATCAATCATCTGCTGTCACTGATTGCCTATGAAGACCTCACCCCCGCGACGATCGAGCTGGAAGAGCGCCCACCCCAAAGCGGCTATGTGCGCCCACCCATGGATGACCAGACTTTTGTTGCCGAAATCCATCATCAGAACCCGGAAAAATAACCTCTGGTCTGATCGGATTACACATTGGCTAACATGATGATGAGGGGCTAACATGATGATGAGGGGCTAACATGATGGTGAGGGGCTAACATGATGGTGAGGGGCTAACATGATGATGAGGGGCTAACATGATGGTGAGGGGCTAACATGATGGTGAAGGCCGGGAATAACAAGCCGTGTGAACGGTTGATGTCTGGTAGCTGCCATTTTGGTGTATAGGGTTAGGGTAGTTTCGGTACTGTCATCTATGGACGCCCCTTTGATTGCAAGGGTTTTTTAAAGTTTCTGGCGTTGGGTTTGCAGCCATCTATACGGCCTTTTTGCGCGGCATATCTGACCGCTGGCCCTGATGGAATTCGAGAGCTGGTTCCTTATCACCGTAGCGGGCTTTGATGCCCGGACTGTATTCTCAGGTCTGGCCAGCTCAGGTTTCCCTTTTTGCCATCACTTCATTTCTGAATGTGTGGCAAATTGGATTGTTTAACAATCTGGCAGTCTGTCGGACTTGCACATTCATTGGGAAATTATTATCAATTTCGACATATTGGATCAAAGTTGACATCATGTTCTATTTTTCAGTTGTCGTTTGAATTAAAAGCCTGCTGAAGACAAATCAGTCACCATAGAAGCTAGAAAGTATACAGAATCAAAATCCTCAGAAAATGCATGTTCATCCCACCGGTTCATGGAAACGATTTCCCGGGCGCAAGAATAATCCATTCTGATCTCCTTGCGCAGCATCCGATAGGTATCCTGATCCCGCATCGCTTCCATGAAAAACTTGCAGGTCATCAGGTCTATCCTGGCATCTTTATCCTCTGCTAAGGTCAGGTTTCCCAATAACATGCTGAAACGCCCTGACCCTTTCCGATATTCCGAAAGTGTCGGCGGGGAACTGTTTGCCAAGTATGCATCAGATGCGCAATCGAGCGCCAGACTATGAATTATCAAATGGGAATTTTTGTACGGGGTCAGGAACTGGTACATTTTATCCAGGAAGCCGAACCGGGCCGAAAGGGTTTCAGAAGTGTCCAAGGTATTAAACACGGAATAGTATATCCACAAATTTATTCCGGCCTCTTCACCGGCCCTTATGATCCGGCGCACAGTGTCCTCGTTGTAGTGCTCCTTGCCTGATCCTCGGGTTATAACAGAGCGCATGGCATCATCTTCGGTCTCTGGCGAGAGTTCGAACGTTACTCTGTTAAAGCAGGTGAACAGCTCCCTGTCCTTTAGTATGCGCTCCGGCGCAAGATAACCACGTTCGGAGATATACAAGTTAATTTGGGGTGCCAGCGAGTGCTGGGACAGTACTTCCAGGATCGGCCTGTAGTTCCTGTAAAAATCATCAAAGTGAAGGTGCAGCGGAAGCAGCTCATCGGACAACTTGTGAAAAAGCTCTTCAACGTCATGGACTACGCGCTCTGGTTTGCGTATCAAGACTTTTGACCGGGCTGAATGAAGCTTGTAAGCCAACTGGCTGCCGCCGCAGTAATTGCAATTTGCCCAGCAACCTCGTGAAATAGGAATGTGAATGAAAAGCGCATTCGTCTTTTTGATATATTGTTCTGAGCGATGTAGTTTATGATAATTTGCAAATCTCGCATTCTCAAATCCCTCATTGTCAATGGAATACGTCATCGGATTGGCAATGACGGTTTGATCTTTTAGCCATGATAGATTTGGAATTTCACCCGGCATGACGCCTTCACAAAGGTTTAGGATTGGTTCTTCCGGATCGCCTCTGAAAACCAGGTCCGGCAAACTTGGGTCCGTTAGTATTTCCTTGTAAAAGAAGCTCGCTGTTATGCCACCACATGAAAGTTGATGCGGGTTTGTGATCGACCGCAACCAAATTGCCAACCGGCAAAATGTCTCGGTATTTTCTTTCCAGTGCAGCACCATTGATACGTGCCAGCCAGCCTTGATTTTTTGCTCTAGGCAAGATTTCAACTCGGCAGAAGGTTGCAAATGCGAATGGAAAATTTCGTGGCTTATGCCGCTTCGGGATAGCCGGTCACTCAAGCCAATTGTTCCAACGGGAATTTGTGTAAAGTGCTCTGAGCAACACACCAGAATAACGATGCCGGGAAAACCCTTCATTCTCTAAACCACCGCGCAGTCATGATTTTTCTTCCAACCCATCCGTTTTCCGTCAACGAAACAGTACATTCTCCTCTGCGGTGGAGAGCGGTTCGATTATCAACCACCAATAAGTCACCAATGCCAAGTGCTATGTCAGTACATACTGATTTGCCAATTTCTTCTATCAGATCAACCAGCGCATGATTGTTGAAGTGATGTTTGCTTTCCAGAAGGTCCTTGTTGATGATGGGAGCGGGCCAGATCATGCGCTGGATATTATCCTTATTCAATATCGGGCCAACTTGTTCAACGCCTGAGGATCCTACCGGAATTGTCAGACTGGAAAGGCGGTCGCGGGCATCCGGAACAAATTTTTCGAGGACATCCAGTATCTTCGTTACCGGGGCAACCTGATTTCTGCCAAATTCAGGGTACCTCGGATCAGTTGCCAAACAAACCAGTGCAAGAACATCAGGTGGACTTGAATCTGAAGCAAAGTCTGTATGAAAGGGTATTGCGCAGGTCGATTCAGCAACAGAGGGTTTGAAAGGGATTGTCTCCAGAGTTGATATCACGCTACCTCCAATTGGAGTGTGAAACTTCGAACCCATCGCCCGACCCAAGTTGAAGAGATCTTCGGGATTGCATCCAAAATTTCGAAGGACCACCGCTTCTCCTGCCTCAACCTGCCGGTCAATTTCAGCCAGTGTAACATTCCCCGATTTTGATGGAATGGAAAGATGCTCTTTCTGCATCTCGAATTGACTGGTTTCTGCAGAAGCCAATTGAGAAAAACGCCAATCCTGAGAGACAAAAATGTTCAACATGACTGTTTCTCCGGCACAAAGTCACCGGAAACGGGTATGTCAACATACTTGCATAGCAGGTCGTAAACCTGCTCAGCTAATTCCAGTGATACCGGGTAAAGATGTGGTTTGGAATTTGTCGAGCTGCAATTGATTTCGTCCGGAACGGCTACCCCGCAATAATCGAAAAATTCTCCGAGCGTTCTCTGGCATATCTGATCCACATCCAGGTCAAAAATTTCAAAGCTATTACGGGTTTTTCTGAATTCTTTGATGCGTGCTTCAATCTCGAGGACATACCAGCCACATTGTATAAGCTGAGTAACAATGAAGCCATCTTCGCACTCTGAAGTGAGATGCTGCATGGTATTAAAAACGGTTTCAGACGATAGCCTTATATGATTGCTGTGAGCATGAGGGTCGAGCCAGTAATGATCACAGGGAAACACTGCTCCGCCTGGTATCATTCTCAACCCGACCATTGAACGAATAATTTCTGCAGGGTTACGTTTTGTCCTGATCAATTTTGTATTTTCTGGATGAACAAAGCCAAGAAGGATTGCGGCTGGACCCCAACCCTTGATGAAGCCATGAGATGTGTCCGCGTAATGTGGTTTGCCTGAACTTCTTCGACGTTCCTCTACGACCGCCATCTTCTGCCGAACCGGCTTCAGCAAGTGCTCGTCAGGTTCATCTCCGCATTCGTTCCATAGTGCTGTCCACGGACCGAACAAGTTCGGCGGCGCTTCATGTTCAGCAAAAAAATCATCACTTTGACCAAGAAGCGATGCTGCAAATCCGGTTCCTGAATAGCCCGAGCTTAGATTGAATACATACATGTGACTTTCCTAATAAAACTCTGGTTGTTCACAACTGACGACACCAGTTGCCTAAATTGCGAGCGCCAAAAACAAATATCTGTCCTGATCGGACATGATTAGTCCTGCATCCTCAAACTCGCTCAACTTACTAGTTAATGCACTTACCGACATATCGATCTCGTGTTCCCCCAACTTCTGTTGAATTTCGCCCCGGCTCCTGATCTCGCCGAGCATTTCAAGTATTGCGATGTCTTGCTGATCTGTGAATTGCAGGACCCGCTCACCCGGTTTGCCGACCAACAGATTACGCGTGTCAGAGACAATGAGCGCGCTGTTACTTCGATAATGCACCAGATGAATGTTCCCGAATTCTCCCTGTTTTTGCCACGCGGTTACCCGATCATCAAAGGAGGGCTTTGATGTAACCGGGTCTCCATTCGCATCCACCGCATTATAGTCAAAATAATATGCTGCCTTGAAGATGCTGTTTTTGTCGAGTTCGGGAAACAGATATTCGTACTCGTACCATGGTTTTACTTCACTAATATCTTCGCATCCCGCCTCAAACAACGGACCGTCTCTGCACAGCAAAACCGGGGTATAGCCGGATGGTGGTGTAAGGTGTGAAATTCGAGGAATAAGATTTGTCATCTTCTCATATTCCTTCGGTGGTTCTCCCGGGTGCCCCCATAACAGATTGTAATAGGGAAAAATTCCAAGTTCTTTGCTCCACTTCAGGAACTGTACATTCTCAATGGGATCGACCCCTTTCTTCATCAAACCCAGAATTTTATGGCCGAAGGATTCAATGCCCACCTGCACGACAACGTTCTGCATTCGAGCAAGCGTTTCGAGCGTATCTTTGGGCGTATCCACTCGCGCTTCAAAAAAAAATACGGGCTGATCATCGAGGCCCTCAAAATAATCGGCAAGGCCTCGGATCAAACGATCATGCTTCTTCCAGTGTATTGCCGGATCAGCAAAAATGAAATGCCGCACCCTTTGGCGTTCATACAGATCAACGACTTTGGCAATCACAGTATCTGAGTTTGCTGTCTTCATGTTCCGTTGTTCCGGCAAGCCGCAAAACGAGCATTGGGATATACGTGCCCAATAACAATCACGGGTCAGTTCGACAGGAACGGAACGTAATTGGGAGCTGAATCGCGTCCCGTCGATTCGATCAAAAAAAGCATCATAGTTCACAGATGATGCCGGATTGACGCTTTTCGAGGCGGAGAACCTGGCAACGCTTCCATTTTCAGGCGCATTACCCACTTTTATTGCACGGCAAAAGCCTTCGAAATCAGCCTCTGCATCACCGACAAAAACATGATCGATTTGTTCAAAGGAATCCTGGATTACCTCAGCGAGTGGCATTGTCATGCTTGCCCCACCCAACACAATCGGAAGCTCCGGCCTTATTTCCTTGACCCAGCGCGCCATGGAAAGCGATCCGAAAAGCTGATTGAAGTGGTGTCCAAAACCAAGTACATCTGCAGTGGTGAGGCGTTCATCTCTTGTGAACTGCCTCAAAAACTCAGGAACAACGTTCTTGAGCACGTTCAGCGCACCTTCAAGTTCTGTCCCGAGCCACTCCACCAGCGGCGGCGGTATCAAGCGTTCAGAAGAAGAGCCCTCGGACAGTTTTGTCAGTCGGTTGGCAAAATCCCGCTTCAACTGCAGTTGCATTTCTTTGTCAGCATAGGCTTCCGGAGCAAAAAACGCCTCGGTCAGCCAACTGATTTCCGGATTACTCCAGAAGAAAGAATGAAGGAGGGGTTTGTCCATGCTTTCTGGAAGCATTTCATAAAAATCGATGTTGGAATACACGACTTCAACGTTACCGCCGAATCCATTTCCCTCAAGATGAGCCTTCAGGGCGTGCAATCCCAATGAAGGGCGAAGCGAGGCGCCCCATGGGGCTTCAATGAGTACGATGTTCACTGACTAATCCTGTGGAGACTGATTTTACATGGGAAAAAAACAGATGAAGATCATCACAATAATAGGATGGCTTGTTGAAATTACCGCCATCTGAATGCCGATGCGCAAGAAATCCTCCCTGACAGATATCGCGAACGTCACAACTCTCGCACGGACCTTTCGTTGGGATGAAGCCACCTTCGGCTTGAAGCCTATAGAAAGGATTTTGTTGCGCTTTAATTATTCCATCGTTTGGCGATGTACCGAGCTTTTCAAACTCACATAATCCGAATGGATCGCCCGTTTCTATTTTTCCATCTGCTGCGACGGTGATCCATTCACTCTTGTAGCCACCGATGCCTGCAAGGCCTGAAGCCTTACCAGCAATCGCGCGCAAGGTTGCATCAAAAAACTGTACCCGAACATTGTCGTTTTCTGATTCTAGCCACGCATCAAACGCGTCCTTTAAAAATCGCCCGTATTTTCCGGAATTCAGATTTTCACCCTGTTCAAACGTGGGTAAAATATATCCAATGCGCTTTATGCCGAGATATTCAAAAAACCGTTGCGTAGTTGCACCGTCCGCATCAGGAGAAACGACGCACATACAGCCCGTATCTACTCCAGCTTCGAGAGATGTTTTTAAACCTTTTACGACCTGTTCATGGGTCGGCATACCAAGATGGTCAACACGTTCTTCGTCATGAAATTCCGCAGGGCCATCAAGGCTTACAGTAACGCTGCAGTCATGTTGTATGAAAATCTCGCAATACTCAGGATCAATGCGTGTCCCGTTGCAATGGATATTCAACAGAGCCTGCACCGCGTATTTGTCTTCAAGGTGGCGCAAGCCTTTAAGGAAGGAATTCATGCCCTCCTTGCCAATGAGCAGTGGTTCACCACCTTGCAATACGAAGCTCATATGTGGCAGAAATCCATGACCCCAATGTTCCGAAACGTTCTTAAAAGCAGCTTCGGCGCACGACAACATTCTTGAACTGTCAAAATGTACCGGTTTGGTGTTAAACGATTTATATGCACTGAAGCTTTGATAACAGTAACTGCAATTCAGATTACAATAGTTATTAAGCTTGAATATATACTGCAAAGCCGTCATGAGGCCAGTTTCTCACCCAGTATCCGACAGTGGGAAGACTAGAGTTATGCATCTTCTCCCGAAGGAAACTCTTAAGTTTCTTTGGCGTCATCGCCAATTTCTTTATCCAGAAATGACAATGCCTCATCGATATCTACAATTGGTTTGGGGTTGGAATTCAATGATTTCAAAACATTGTCATGTGCGGATTGAGGATAGCCCCAACCGTATAAGACGTTACCATCATCATCAATCGACAGCTTCAGCTTGTCCTTCCAACGAGCGATTCTATGTTTGCGGGTTTCATCAGAATTCATATCAATCTCCTCTACATATTTCACAAGATAACAATCAGCATTCTCTACATGTTATTTAGAATAGTCAATGTCTGTAGCAATTAGAATTGTCAATTGATGGTTTGGGTAATTTGATCTATACTAATTAATATACAAATCTTGAGCCGATGCATTGTACGCTGTATAGATTGTCTATCTTGGTTTGTTCTATTTGTGCAGCAGGCGTGCTGAGGATTAGGGGTTGTATTTTCACATTGTAGGGCGAGCTGCATAAATTCGGCCCGACAGGTTATCTTGAATAATCTCGATGCATCCGATT
This sequence comes from Hyphomicrobiales bacterium, assembly GCA_024224595.1. Classification (GTDB taxonomy): domain Bacteria; phylum Pseudomonadota; class Alphaproteobacteria; order Rhizobiales; family Rhizobiaceae; genus JAAEMP01. The sequence goes on along the minus strand of JAAENI010000463.1, from coordinate 2,089 downwards.
ACAGCTATGCGACGATTGTTGGTTTTGGTCCAGGCCAGTGCATGTCGCAATTTGAGCAATCGTTTATTTTGTCCGCTGAGCCGCCATTTGAGCTATTCCAAAACAACCATATCTCAATGGCTGCTTTAAATTGGAGCGTACTGGAATGCGCAGCGCGAACTGATCAAGATTCTCTGAGCAAAGTTCAATCAACAGCTAAGCCGTTGCGAACAACCAGACAATCCAGACAATTTGTGCAGTCAAACTGCTACCGTCGACAAGTGGTTTCCAGACTGTTGATCAAATCTGCCAGTATATGTGCTGAGTTCTGGTCTGGGGTGATCTGGCGTTCGCAAACGCCTTTGAAAACACGGCATAAATCGACCAAAACTACACTGTTATCAATATGTTAGTGGTTGTGGCTGGGGTGGTAGGATTCGAACCTACGGTACACGCTACCAAAAAGCGTTGCCTTACCACTTGGCCACACCCCAATCGTTCCGGGCCTGTATAACCATTTCATTAGCTGCCTGCAACATAGAATGCAAAGAAAGTTCATCTAATTTATACAGTAAAAAATTAGCACCCTTGAGTGAAATTTCGCTGGCAAATACCGTTGCAAAGCGCTATGAAATTTGCTGCGCGCATCAGGTTTGCGCTTTATACCTGCCTTGAGGAAACACATGAATTTTAGTGGTACAGACAGTTATGTGGCTGGTGATGATCTGACTATTGCGGTCAATGCGGCGATTGCGCTTGAGCGTCCCTTGCTGGTGAAAGGTGAACCGGGCACTGGCAAAACCGAACTGGCAATCCAGGTAGCCCAGTCGCTGAGCTTACCACTGATGGAATGGCATATCAAATCCACCACCAAAGCCCTGCAGGGCCTTTACGAATATGATGCGGTATCGCGTCTGCGTGACAGCCAGTTGGGAGAAGAACGGGTACATGATGTTAAAAATTATATCCGCAAGGGCAAAATGTGGGAGGCATTTGAGGCCGACGAACGGGTGGTGTTACTGATCGATGAAATAGACAAGGCCGACATCGAGTTTCCAAACGACCTGCTGCAGGAACTCGACAAGATGGAGTTCTTTGTCTACGAGACGGGCAAAACCATCAAAGCCAGGCACCGGCCGATTGTCATCATTACATCGAATAATGAAAAGGAATTACCAGACGCATTTCTGCGTCGCTGTTTCTTCCATTATATTGCCTTCCCGGATATTGATGTGCTGCAACAGATTGTTGATGTGCATTATCCGGGCATCAAAAAACGCCTTGTCAGCGAAGCATTGACGCAGTTTTATGAAATTCGTGAGACTGCAGGGCTGAAGAAAAAGCCTTCGACTTCGGAAGCTCTTGACTGGATCCGTCTGCTGGTGGCTGATGATGTCGACCCGGCAGATCTGCGCGGGGAAGCCAAAAACGCCCTGCCCCGCCTGCATGGAGCATTATTGAAAAACGAACAGGATGTGCATCTTTTTGAGCGTCTGGCATTTTTGGCCCGCCAACGGTAGAAACAACTGGAGCTTTTTCCCGGGCCGGGATTTATGCCTGTGGATTACAATTCACCACACACGTTCAACTTGGACGCCGGGCAGCCGTCCCAGCCAGGTTGATGATCTTGTCTGTAGAATGCAATATTGTGGTTGTCTTTAGTTTTGTGGTTATGTGTCATCACCGTCAAAACTTATAGCCACGCCCGCTTGCAAGAGGCGCACGCCCTCAATTCACGCTTGTGAAAAGAGGACGGCGCCCAGCAGGCTGTCGGACTTGAGCAATTATTGAGAACAGAACTGGAATTGAGGTCGATATTTCGATCATTTGAGGCGAATATCGGGAATATTTAACGAAAATGAACGAAATATCGGACCAATATCCAGTTTTGTTAACAGTGATTGTGCAAGTCCGACAGACTGCTAGAGTCTATCAGGTTTAGTTTAGACCGCTTCTTGTTTACACGGAGTCATTTGACCGTTTATTCACGTTTACTGGCAAGGCATGATTTTCGCCGTGGTCTGGTTGACCACAAGAAAAGCATAACGCTGTCCAGAAAGCGTGAATAAACGGTCAAATGATTCCGTGTAAACAAGAAGCGGTCTAGTCT
>JAAENI010000462.1 GCA_024224595.1 Hyphomicrobiales bacterium | reverse complement strand
TCACCTTCTCTGGACGACGAATATCTTTGCCGCCGTTGGCTTCCATCGCTGCAATCACCGCAGCCTCCTTTTCAAGTGGAATATCTTCCAAAACGACAGCGAGCTGCCCACTGGTTACTTTCTTGTCATAATATTTCTTCTCAAAACCAGGCACATCAATCTCCCACAACACACCGATGAAAGTTGTGATCACAGCAAACAGCATTGTGAAAATATAGGTGATAATGGCCGCCGGTGGACCACCGGTAAAAGGGTGCCCGCTAACATTGATGGGATAAAGGCGGGGCGTGATAGACGACAGAAAATATCCAAACAAAAAACCAAGCAACGCCCCGATCAGAACAATCGTAGGGAGTCGGATCCATACATGATGACGGCCAAGCGCCTGCTCTGGATAAGGTATGCTTGAAATGACGGTAATGTGATCATCTTCAACACCTAAATCATAAAAATCATCCAAAACAGCCGATGTTGCTGTATCATCTTCAAACAAACCCATGAGGGTGATTGTATTGCTCATAAGTACACCTTCGGAGATTGAAGATTAGAGATTTTACCCAATCTCCAATCCCCAATCTCTAATTTCTTTAATCCAATTGTGTAATTGTTGGAACCTCAACCCGACCAACTTGACGGGTACCGTAACGTAAGCGTCCCTGTTTGACTTCCCATACAGGTACATAGGGAATGACCCGCGTAAAAATCATGTAGAACAGGATAAATCCGGCAAAAGTCATCGCTACGATGCTAATTGATACCCAAGTTGGGCGGAATTCGCCCCAATCAAAGGGGAGATAGTTGCGCATTAAGTTACCAGCAACAATCAGGAAACGTTCAATATACATGCCGACGTTTACCATCAATGTCAACACCAGTAATAGTACGGGGTTGGTACGCACCCGCTTAAACATCAACAGGACAATTGGCACCAGGTTACAAACCATCATTGTGTAAAAGAGGATCGATAGCTCGCCGTTGAATTCATCTGCCAACAGCTCGCGCACGATCGGCATATTGCCATACCATTCAACAATGAGGCCCGCAAACCAAACATAAACCCAGGCGATACCGGCCACCATGACCAGCTTGCCAATATTATTGAGATGTTCTTTACGCAAATAGAATTGCAATCCCATACCATGACGCACCAGCACAATGATGGATGCCAACGCGGAAAGACCGGAATAAACGGCACCGATAATGAAGAAAATAGGCAGAATGGTGCTGTGCCAACGGGGCTGGCTGGTAACGGCAAAGTCCCAAGAAACAATGGAGTGAACTGACAGGAAAACGGGAATGATGACAATGGCAAAGATGCCAAGTGCCTTTTCCATTTTATGCCAGGCTGGCTCAGTGCCGCGCCATCCTAGCGCCAGGGCACGGTATAGCTTGTAGCGCCAGCCGGTTGAGTTGTCACGTGCCATGGCTAAATCAGGAATAAGCGCTA
>JAAENI010000461.1 GCA_024224595.1 Hyphomicrobiales bacterium | reverse complement strand
TGGATATGGGCGTGATGCCGGAAAATACTGGAAGCGCAAATTTCCCATTGGGGATCTGGAAAGCATGTGGCCGAATGCTGTTATTGATGAAAAAACCAGGCAGCGGATTTCCAAGGACCAATATGAGGAAGTCGAGGTCTATCAGGTTGTCGAGTTCAATCCGACAACCAAAATGTGGGACTTTTCCGTTTTTATGACCGATGGCGAAGGCTATATCCATCAATCAAGCACACCATATTCAAACTGGTTATCTACCGCATTTTACAAGGTGCCCGGCGAAGCCAAGGGACGCGGGCCAGGCATGACGGCATTGGGGCCGATCAAGGTTGCCAACAAGCTGCAGGAACTGATTTTGAAGAATGCCGCCTTTGCCACACTGGGAATCTGGACGCACCGCGATGATGGTGTGTTCCGGCGCGAGAATGCGCCGATTGTGCCCGGTGCATGGTGGAAGGTGCAGGCCAATGGCGGGCCGTTTGGCCCTTCAATCATGCGCCAGCCGATGAATGACCGCTTTGATGTGTCGATGCTGGTATTGTCTGAAATCCAGACGCAGATCAAGCAGGCGACATTTGATGATACATTGCCGCCTGATACGGCGGCGGTGAGGTCGGCAACAGAAATAATCGAGCGCATGAAGCGGCTGGCGCAGGACTGGGCGGGAGCCTATTCGCGCTTGCAGCGTGATTTCCTGCGCCCGTTAATCCAGTGGAATATATGGGTTGCACACAAAAACAAAACATTGCCGGCGACATTCAATATTGATGAAATGCTGGTTTCCCTGGAGATAATTTCACCGATTGCGCGAGGCGACCAGGCCAGCGCCGTTGAAAATGAAGTCAAGTGGCTGGAACTGTTGTTGAACCTGTTTGGCCAGGAGGCAATGATGCTGATGGCGAAGGTTGAACAGGTCGGGCCGGACTGGGGGCGCAAGCTGGGTGTATCTGAAAATCTCATACGCTCCGAAGAAGACAAGGCCGCCATGCAACAGGCGATGGCGCAAATCATGGCGGCGCAGCAACAACAAGCGGCCGGGCAGGAAGCGCCCGCGCCAGCATAAAACGGTTTTAAAAATGGGCACAAACAATAGGAAAATATCATGAGTAAGACATTTCACAATTCAACAGTATCTGGGGCTCGTCAAAATGTAGCAGATATTAAAGTAGTCGGTAATGGTGACAGTTTCAGGCTGCTTTGTAAAGCCAGTTCAGATAATGAAGGCTGGATGAAAAGTACCAAAGTAATGGAAATTCCCGGCGTTGGCTGCTTGGTGCAAGTGACCACACAACAACGCAATACCGATGGTTCATATGCTGTAGCGGAAGCCCTGTCTTTTGTTCATGGTGTTGTGATTGTTGATGACGAAAATTCTGGACGAAGACTCATGAAGGTATAAATGAGGCAACACAATGCTAGGCACAGATTTCGGTGGTCCAGGATCACTCACCCCGCTTGATAACGATATCAAGACACTGGTTGAAAAAATGGCGGCGGGCGGTTGGGCCGGTCTTGATCAATTGGAAAAAAACCAGGCGAACAATGGCGGGGCAAGTTCGCAGTTCACCGATGAGGATCATACGGCCGAGAATTTCTATACCTGTTTTTCAACGGCGGCCGGGCAAAAGGTTCTCGAATATCTGGTTGAATGCGTTATCTTGATGCCTTCGGCCGGACTGACACCAGGCCAGAGCATAGAACAACATGCGGCAATGGCAATCGCCAGTGATGCGCAAAAAATGCTGGTCTGGCATATGCTGGCAAAAATGCGCCAGGCGATGGACAAACGAAACCAGACTACTACAGGAGGCAAAAATGCAGACATTAGTTGAAAGATATCTACCGTTGCGTGAAGGAGAAGGTAAAGGCAATGGCGGGGAAGGCGGGGAAGGCGGCAAGCCTGTTGATCCAGCGCCAGCCGCGGCTTATCACCCGGCCGGGCTGCCGGAGAATTTTCGCGGCTCTGATGATCGTGCAACGATTGATGCACTGATCAATGCCTATACTCCGTTGCGCGAGAAACTGAACAAAGTACCAAAAGCACCTGAAAAAGCCGATGCCTACAAATTGCAGATGAATGAAAAGGCCACCGAATTCATGGGCGATCTCAGCGAAGACCCGCTGATGAAGCTTATTCCGGAACTGGCATTGCAGCACAAATTGACTGCTGAACAATTTGGTTTTGTCGGTGAAGTAATGAACAATATGGTGGAACTGGGCGCTTATGCCAAACAGCCGAGCGATGCTGACCTGGCCGGGCAGA
>JAAENI010000460.1 GCA_024224595.1 Hyphomicrobiales bacterium | reverse complement strand
TGATTTGGACCAGATCCGCGCATCGCCATACCGGCCCGCGGCAATTGAAAGGCCGCACTTATGAGGCCTGACACATGACCGCACTCGATCACAATCTTATAAGTTCAAATAATCCTTGCAAAACCGGGGGCATCCACACACGATAATTGGTAAAAGGGTTTTTGAAAAGGTAATCATAACACTTCAAAAATCGTCTACTATAACCAGATTACATCTTTGGTTCTCTCAGCGTGCATATATTTGAACTGGTATGTTTTTTGTCTTATATGTCTGCGATCACTGACAGAAAGTACGTACTGAGGCGGCGCTGCTTGGCAGCTTGCCGCATTGTTTTGCTGCGCGCGTGTCACGCGCTTGGAACCCGAAATTCCAGCTTATACCGACACAAATCACCTGATCCAATAGCCTCAGTCTTCCGGCCCGCTCCATTCGCTGCACTACGTTTCGCTCCCGTGTAGTTCAGACCTTCGCCGCCAAGGCGGTGAGGCTTTGGGGTGGTTTGTTTACGGTCTCTCGTCCAACCCGTTCATCACTTCGTTCTGCCCGGCTTAAAGGAGTTGGACGCTCGCCGCTGGGCAAGGGTTCATGCGCAGTTCTTAGAAAGTAAGAAAAAGAGCTTCGCTTGATTTTAACCCAAACAGAAAAGAGCGAACATCATGAAAAACAAAATTTATCAAATGGTCACAGACCAAATTATCCAGCAACTGGAGCAAGTGAATTTATCCGATTACACCAAGCCGTGGTTTTGTGTTGGTCATTCACCAATCAATCTGCGTGGCACAGCCTATCGCGGTATCAATCATGTCTTGCTGTCTCATTCGGGTTTTGCATCCAATATCTGGGCAACATTCAAACAATGGAGTGAACAGGATTGCAAAGTCAAAAAAGGAGAAAAATCTCAAATCGTTGTGCTGTGGAAATTCTTTGAAGGCACTAACGAAGAAGGTGAGGCAAACGGCAAAACAAATGCTGTCATGACACGGTATTTTCGTGTGTTTAATTCCGAGCAGGTCGAAGGCGAACATGCAAGAACTGCCGAGCAGAAATTTAAAAGCAAACTTAAAGATCATAACCCGATTGCGGAAGCTGAAAACTTTGTAACGCAGTACATGGATAACGAACGCTTGTCCGTTCGCTTGTCTGACCGTGCATATTATTCTGGCGGCATCCGCGAACATATTGGCATGCCTGAACTGGGGCAGTTTTTATCGCCTGAACATTATTACAGCGTATTCGCCCACGAGATCACCCATTCAACAGGCAATGCCAATCGCTTGAAACGCGATTTGTCTGGATGCTTTGGCGACAAATCCTATGCGTTTGAAGAACTGGTTGCAGAACTTGGCAGCGCGATGATCTGTGGGAGCCTGGGACTGGAAGCCAAACCGCGAGAAGACCACGCACAATATATCAAAAGCTGGCTTACCGCTTTGCGTGGTGACAATTCATTCATCATCTTTGCCGCCAGCCAAGCCCAAAAAGCCGCCGACTATGCGTTGCGGACTATGGCAGAGCAGAAAACGCAGCCACAGGCAGCAGCGTAAGGAGGATATCATGAAACAATTCCCCCAAAACACAACAGGCTATAACATGGGGCATCCATGGTATTATTTGCGTGGCGGTCGAGTGCCGCCGCCCAAACTCATTTTGGCTGATGCGCTGGTTCACAATTATCGTGGATATATGGCGGATACCATTGAAGCTGTTGCCAACAAGCAAGAGCCGCAACGCTCTGAGAAACTACGGCAGATCAAAGCCGAAGTGCTGGAAGAACTCAGCAAAGATATTTCAAGGTATCGAGAATGCGCCCGTGACTTGCGCGATTATCGTCAGGACTGTCATGAGAAAAACTCAGAACCTGAATGCGGTGATGTTCACGTCAATATGGGGCTGAAATATGCGCATATCTATAATGGCTTTGGACATCTGGCATTTTTGGATTCATTGCTGGAGAAGCAGCCGGATTTGTTTGATTTTTGAGTGGCGAAAAAAATCAATGTTTCCTATACAATCGGGTATCCAAATATCGCCGAATGGTTTCCGAATAATTTTTGACAAAAAAGTCTTTCTGAAAACATGCGTGGGGGTGTGATGAAAATGGTAGTGGCAACCCACATTTTTTTCTTTCAATTTTCTGAAAGTCGATTTGACGGGGTATGGACTGAAACAAAGGAAGAAGATTTGGAGAATTGTACGGATCACCTTCAAACGCAAATACCAATGCGGATTTGATCCTTTTGGCAATATACTCTTGCTGACATTGGTGCCTAAAGTAGCTTTGTGAACTTTTGACTTTCGGAATTGTCAATTTGACAGGCTTGGACACCCCGCATCGTCGTGTTTTTCTTTGGGTTTTACCGTTTGCCCTGGATACATATCTCCCCAATTTCCCATTTGTAGCGGGAGCAAATGCAATTACACCGTTGGCAATGCCTGGCTTTTCACTCAACAAAAGCAAAGATGCCCACCCGCCTGATGATGTGCCGGTCAAGAATATTCGGGAGCTACGTAGTTTTCGATTTGCATCTCTGATTTTTTTTAGTTCATCAAAAATCTTTTGCTTTCGCAGGCAGAATTTAGCCGCATTCGGTTTGCTGACATTTTGGCAGGGTAATTTTGCCCGTGTTTCACGCTCAAGCCCAGCCTCGTTTCCGACTTCTCGGTGGCAAACAAAAAATAGAGCTATACGTGGATCATTCGAAGCCAGCTCTTCCAATACATGGGGTAACCTAAAAGTTCCCAGATATTGGTCCAAAAAACGGGAGCCAATTTTGAACAGGCAAGGATCGCGTGATTTATTACCTTTGGAGCCGTGTGTAAAAATTATCACAATTGCGTCTTCACGTTCCAATTTGTAACCATTTCCTCCAATAAGAAAGCGGCTGTCGTAATTTTTCGCATATCCGGTTACACCGCTTAATAGCAAAACAAATATTGCCATCATGGCTATGGTCATGGTGCGCATGAAATATCTCCCTATACAAATGCCAAAATTCAGTATGAGTGACTGGTGGTTATTATGCAAATGTCTTGGCGCGTTTTGATGGTGCACTTTTGACGATTGAATAGTTTAGCTCTGGGGGACTGAAAATTTGGCGTTCATCCCAAACCGAATCGCGGCAAAATGAATAATTGGAAAATGTCGAAAGACGTCCGACAAAATGGAATAAGAAAAAGCCTATGGCCGGTGGCAAGAAGTGTGTTGTCGGACAACACCATCATGGCAAGGGAGACGCTGGCGCTCTCCCGTTGCATCCCTCTGGCCGATGGCCGGTCAGGGCATTTTGCCCAGTCCAGCCATGTAACCGTATCACCGGTTAATCACTCGCAGGAGATTTCAATCTCCCTGCACCCATCGCCATAAGGGCGTTCCTGCCCTTTTGAAACCTGACCAATCCTGCGCGGTTTGGATGCCGCCATCTTCTCAAAGCTGGATCATGATCAAGCAGCTATCGGCCCCCTCGCACACGTTTGACCGCTGCATCAACCATACAGGGGAGCGTTCCTGCTGCCCCTGAAAACCGCAAGATTGGATGTGCGCCTACCTTATCGCGGTTAGATTGCGACCAATGGTGAGTTTGTTTCTCCCCTGAGCCCCATAAGCCAAAGTGTGTATCGCCATCGTGAGCGTTTGGGGAACCCCACCTAACAGCTGTTGATAGCATGAGTTAGTGTCCGCTTCGAATAAGTGGACACTTGCGGG
>JAAENI010000459.1 GCA_024224595.1 Hyphomicrobiales bacterium | reverse complement strand
TGTTACCATTGCAGCACATCTGAAGGGCAATATGGATTGGGGAATGGTTACCCTGCGACCGTCAATCGGCCTGGTGTACGCATCAGAAAAGCAGGATGCCTATACGGATAGTGCGGCTGTGGCTCATTCAGCCAGAACGGTAACGGCAGGACGCCTGTCGATTGGACCGAAGTTCATCTTCCAGCCAATAACAAGCGAATTTGGCACAACACAATTCTGGTTTGCAGCCAAAGGCGAATATGATTTCTCCAACCAGAATACTTCTGCCACATCCAGCCTGCCCGATATCAGCGATGTTACCTCCGCCAGAGTTCAGGCAGGTTTCAGTACCGTCACCGATAGTGGTATATCCTTATCCCTACAGGGTGATGTATCGGGTCTTGGTTCAGGAGAGTTCATTGGATATGGTGCGACCGGCAAGGTCAGTGTGCCTTTCTGATTCACATGCCCGAATTGCAATTATCCTAAACTTCCAACCAGCCATCTTCAGTTTTCATTCGATGGCGAATGGTGTTTGCGCGCCCGAGAGTTTGCTCCAGAAAGCAGCCTTTCCTGGCTGCTTCAATCAATGCAACAACTTTGTCTTGTGCATCCTCGCTGTCGATCAACACATCAATTTCAAAAGAATGCGGCGCGGTTTCGTAAATACGTCCCTTGGCTTCCCAGTTCCAGACAACTCTGGTTTCTGTATCGAGGTTTTTTATCGATACATCCATTCGTTTCGCAAAGGCTCTGATCTGGGTCATGATGCACCCGGTCAAACCGGCAACAAAAAGTGCCAGGGGCGGGGGAGCTGTTGCGTCTCCACCATGAAACGAGCCTTCGTCGGTTGCCATAACGAACGGACCTTCTTCGAATGGAAGTTTCATCATTACTTCAAGATCGTTGCGCATTTTGCCGCTCGCATGACCATTACAGTTAAATTGCACTTGTGCTTTTGCAGGCATACCGGCATTTTCACGCATTGATCTGGCTCCTGTAATCTTCATTCCAGTGCACCATCGGCAGGCCTGCCACAGGTGAAGTAAAATAGGGTATTGTCGTGCCCCGCAAACTGCCGATATATACAGTAGAAAGGTCTGTTCCGCCAAAGGTTACGCTGGCCATCCAGGGAGCAATTTTTCCACCACAGGCCAGTGCCAACTCTGGCGTTACTTCATCCTTTTCAAAGGCTGCTAATAATGCTTTGCCCTCCTGTGAACCGTTGTCATCATCAAGGATGATTTGCAGATCGCCATCGGGTGTAATCGCAAAGATGCGATCCGTCATCACGTGGGTGCCCCAAAGATTGCCAAAAGCATCAAAAGCAATACCGTCAATAAAAGCTCCGTGATCACTGGGACCATAGGTTTCACGTGCCGAAACACTGCCGTTTTCTTCGATTCTTAGACGAGTTATTCGCCTACGGGTAGTCTCAACGACATAGAGCCATTCTTCGGCCGCATCGAATCGGATTTCATTGGTGAATGCAATGCCATCAGCAATAATGCGAAGGCCATTTTCATCAGCCATCGCAACAAATCCATCGCAGATATTGGGGCTGACGGCATCCATCCAGTTGGGGATGGTTGTCGATACCGTCAGCCATATCCGGCCACGACTGTCACGTAAAACGAAATTCACTTTGCCAATCGGTTTGCCGTTCAATTGGTCATAAAGAACTTCACTTTCCCCACTGCGTTTCATCACTTCAAGGCGATCAGTTCCAAAGTTTGATATGAGTATATCGCCGTTCTTTGCAAAGGCCAGGCCATTGGGTAAAGTGCCAGTGGTGAAGCGACTTGCATCATCACTAGCATCAGAAAATGTATCCTGCTGCTGTCCGATAAAAGTCTGACCGCTATCTGGTGAAATATGAACAACACCACCCCTTGCATCCGCAGACCACAGTGATCCATCGCGCTCAGCCAGTATGCATTCGGGCCGCTGTAAATCTTTGCCAATCGTCTTGAGCGTTGCCGGGTCGACTTCGAAACCGATAATAGGGTTAGCTTGTATCATAATTTTTGCCTCTAAAAATTCACCCTGTCGCCACCTTTAAGCTGCAATACTTCACGGGCCTCCGTAGGTGTCGCTACACCCATTCCGAGTTCCTCCAGGATCTTGCCAATTTTACGAACCTGTTCGGCATTGGAGCTTGCCAGTTTACCTTTTTCAATGAACAGGGAATCTTCCAGTCCAACCCGCACATTACCTCCCATCATCGCCGCCTGGGTGATAAATGGCATCTGGAAGCGGCCGGCCGCCAATACCGACCAGACATAATCATCACCGAATAAACGGTCAGCGGTTTGCTTCATGAACATGACATTTTCCATCTCCGCACCAATACCGCCCAATATGCCGAAGATTGATTGCACGAGGAACGGTGGTTTGATCAAACCCTGATCAACAAAATGCGCCAGATTGTAGAGGTGACCAATGTCGTAGCATTCGTGTTCGAACCTTGTTCCGCAACCTTCGCCCAGATGTTTGAGAATGTAGGCAATGTCACGGAACGTGTTTCGGAAAATGAAATCATCACTGGCCTCAAGAAACGGTTTTTCCCAATCGTGCTTCCATGTGTCGTATTTTGAAGCCAGCGGGTGGAGTGCGAAGTTCATCGACCCCATATTCAGCGACGTCATTTCCGGCTCAGCTTTGATCGGGCCAGCAAGGCGTTCTTCAATTGTCATACCCAACCCGCCGCCTGTGGTGATGTTGATCACGGCATCGGTTGATTGTTTGATCCTGGGTAAAAACTCCATGAAGACATCCGGGTCTCCAGTGGGGGCTCCGGATTCGGGGTTTCGTGCGTGCAGGTGAATAATTGATGCGCCCGCTTGAGCAGCTTCGATCGATTGGGTTGCTATCTCATCGGGGGTAATCGGTAAAGCATCTGACATCGTTGGTGTATGTACGCCACCCGTTATGGCGCAGGTAACAATGACATTCTTCATTTTTTTGGCCATCTCGGGCATCTCCAAGTTTGATTATTCATTCGTTAAAAATCGCCACCGCACGGGTAAAACCGGCTGAGGCGCCTTTGATTTTCCAGGGGAAGCATGAAATCTCGAAACCATCCGGCGGAAGGCTTTCAAGATTAGACAGTTTCTCGATATGGCAATAGCCTATTTCCATTCCGGCGCGGTGGCCTTCCCAGATAATCGATGGATCATCGCTTGCCGCGAACGCCTTTGCAGTAAACGCAAACGGTGCATCCCAAGACCAGGCATCAGTTCCGGTAACCCTGACCCCCTGATCAAGCAAATAAAGCGTTGCTTCGCGGCCCATGCCACAACCTTTAAGCAGGTAATCATCCTTGCCGTAATGAGCGCCCGCCGAAGTATTAATGACAACGATATCAAATGGCTTCAGGTGATGGTTGATGCGTTTCAATTCTGCTTCCACGTCATTGGCCGTGACAACATAGCCATCTTCCATATGTCGAAAATCGAGTTTAACACCTGGGTTGAAGCACCATTCCAGCGGCACTTCATCAATAGTAATGGCGCGTTCACCATTGTTCATTGTTGAGTGGAAGTGATAGGGCGCATCCAGATGGGCGCCGTTGTGAGTGGATATTTGTAGCATCTCTACCGCCCAGCCTTCACCGGCGGGAAGTTGATCAATGCTCAATCCGGGAAAGAACTGTGTCACTTGTTCCGCCGATTGCTTGTGGTCGATATAATCGATTTTCGGCAACATTGGTGGAGGATCTGAAGCGATCTCGGCATCAAGGGCTACAGATAAATCAACAATTCGGCGTGGCATGAACTTCTCCTCATTTTGTTATAATAGGCCGGTCGCAAGGATTGGAAAAAATAAAACGACAAGCAACACAGTGAGCATCATCAGAGCAAAGGGAGCTGCTCCGGTAAAAATGTCACCCAGAGTAATTGAAGGGTCGTCGAGAGAGGATTTTATCACAAATACTGCTATGCCGAAGGGCGGCGTCAGCAATCCAATTTCCACGGCAAGCACGGTGACGATACCAAACCAGATCAAATTAACATCCATGCCAATAAGAACAGGAAGCATCAGTGGCACTAAAATCAGCATGATCGATGATGAATCGAGAATTGTACCCATGGCAATCACCAGCACAACATAGGCAAAGATAATACTCCAGTAGCCGATTTCAGCGGTTGCAACCAGACTGCCAAATCCCGCAGGTAGACCTGTCAGGGCCAACATGCGCGAATACATTTGTGCAGAGATTATCAGGAAACAGATTGAGGCTGTAACCAGTCCGGTATCGGTCAAAACCTCCCAAAAATCTCTTGCTGACAAGGACCGCTTGGCCAGACCGATGATGATTGCCCCCAGACATCCCACCGCACCGGCTTCAATCGGGGTAAACCATCCACCATAAATACCACCTAGAACGAGTGTAATCAGTAATACAATGGGTAGCCCTTTATAGAGTAGTTCACTGGCTTTGAGTGTGCCTTCTTCTGGATCTCCCGTATCGATATTACGGCCGACAAAGCCAGGCATGAAAACTGCCATTGCCATCACACCCAAAGCAAAGACAATTGCCAGTAAAAGACCGGGAATAATCCCTGCAATAAACAAATCGCCAACGGATTGTTCAGTCAGCAACCCATATAAAATAAGCAACAGGCTTGGCGGAATGAGCATGCCCAAAACCGATGATCCTGCTACAACACCGACCGAAAAGCGTTTGGTATAGCCATGACGCACCATTTCTGGAACTGCGATGCGTGTAAACACCGCGGCTGATGCGATGGAAATACCAGTGATTGCTGCAAAGATCGCATTGGCTCCCACAGTTCCAATACCCAGCCCGCCGCGCAGTTTGCGGAACAAATGGTTTGCAACATCAAATGCATCGCGCCCCATCCCGGTCACCGATACGACAAATCCCATCAAAACAAAAAGCGGCACAACGCCAAAAAAGTAACTCGAGATGGTTTCTGAGGCCGCCAGTGCCAATAGCTTACCAGCCAGCAGGGGAGATCCTTTTAAAGCCCAAACGCCAACATAAGAAACCAGCATCAGAGAAAACGGCACCCACAAACCCGCATAAACCAGCACAACAATTGCCATCAGCGAAATGAAACCTATTTCAAAGGCGCCCACTGGAACCTCCTTTTTCAAGAAGATTGCCTTGCCAAAACGATTGCAGTGCCCCGACCGCAGACAGGGTCAACTGAAGCAGAAGCGCGGCACAACCAATGAGAATAACCAGTTTTACCGGCCAGATAGGCGCGGTGAAATCGCCGATGGTTCCTTCATAAGTATTGCGAACCCAGGATTTTTTGAAAAGCGGATAGCTGGCATATAACAATTGAAATAAAATCAAAATGGCCCCTGCACAGAATAACAATTCAAGAAAAGCGCGAAAACGAATGGATTTTTTCTCTACCCAGCCAAGCACTGCCTCAGTGCGTGTCAAACGTCCTCTTCGAAAAGTTTGTGCCACCTGCAAAAACACGATTGCAACGATCGACATGGAAACCATTTCCGGCACACCGGAGATTGGCGAATTGAAAACGCCTCGTCCAATCACATCGGCATTGACCAGAACCATGATCGCGACAATAAGCAGGGTGCCGATGACATTGAGTCCAAGCGTCAGCTTGTCTGCCCACCCTTGCACGCGGGACAATAGCGGATGCGTCCTGAAAGCGGGCGCATCCTGATTATTGAGTGTGGACACAGAATATCTTCCGAATGCTTCTGGATTCGCCTCTATTCCTTGTCCCAATCACGCACCGGCGTTGCACCAGCGGCACGCAGCGTATCCATATAGGTTTTCAGAACAGCCGTACCGGGCTTGCCATCGCTGTCGAGCCTGGCGGCCCAGATTTTGGCAACGTTGTCCATGCCATCAGCCCACTTCTTGCGGAAAGCCTCATCGACTTCAGTGACGGTAGCCCCTTTCGATTTCATGATGCCCAGGAATTTTTCTACAGATGCATCAAGGTCCTGGTGATAGGCAACGCGATCAACTTCCGCTGCAGATTTAAGCGCTTTTTGTACCACTTCCGGCTGGGCGTCATACCAGGCTTTATTGGCCGCAAACCCACCTGCATATTGTGCGCCAAAACCAACTTTAGTGATGTGCGGGGCGACTTCGTAAAGCTTGCCGGGCAGTGCGGCTGAGGCGAAGACAATTACGCCATCATAAACACCAGTTTTTATTTCATTGTAATAGGTTGTAAGATTACCCGAAACGCCAACAGCGCCGGTTCCTTTCAACCAATTCACCGCAGGACCTGGTGCACCAATCTTCTTGCCTTTAAGGTCGTCGATTGAGTTGATCGGGAATTTGGTCATCAGTAGATAGTCGTCAATGCCGATGGCTCCGCCCAGATATTCAAGCCCATTGGCTTCCCAGGATTTGCGAAGGTCGGGATTGGTTTCATGCAG
>JAAENI010000458.1 GCA_024224595.1 Hyphomicrobiales bacterium | reverse complement strand
TGCGATCAACTTCCCGCGTGGCTGGTGTATCAATCAACACAGTTTCCAAGCTGTTGATTGAAGCTGGAATGGCATGTGCTGAATATCACGATGAGCACGTCCGCAATCTAAATAGCAAACGCATCCAGTGCGATGAAATCTGGTCATTCTGCTACGCCAAAGAAAAGAATGCGCCAAGGGGAAAAGACGCTCCTGCCTTTGCTGGCGATATCTGGACATGGACAAGCCTGGATGCTGACAGCAAACTGATTTGCAACGGGTTTGTAGGTGGTCGTGATGCCGAATATGCAGACTACTTTATGCATAATTTGGCAGAACGCCTTAACAATCGTGTTCAATTGACTACAGATGGCCACAAGCCTTACCTACAAGCGGTTGATGGTGCATTTGGTGATATCGACTATGCAACACTGGTTAAGCTGTATGGCCCTTCACCGAATGGCAGAACAACCCGATACAGCCCTGCACAATGTAACGGCACAAAAAAGAAATCACGTACTGGTGATCCCGACGACAAACACGTTTCTACATCATACGTTGAACGTCAAAACTTAAATATCAGAATGGGAATGCGCCGGTTTACCAGACTGACAAATGCATTCTCAAAAAAATATGAAAACCACTGCCACGCTTTGGCGCTGTACTTTGTGTTTTACAACTTCATTCGCAAGCATACGACATTGAAAACTACTCCAGCCGTTGCCGCTGGTCTTGCAGATGAACCTTACACAATGGAATGGGTTGTTTCATTGATTGAAGAACGTGCACCGAAAACTGGCAGACCGAAGAAAATAAACACCTGATACACTACCCGGAAGCGGAAATAAATATTCTCTGAAAGTATACCGGCTGACCGCCGGAAGAATAAGCTTTTGCATGAATTTCAAAATATTCACCAATCGGCGGTAAATCATAGTGAGCGCCCCGTCGAAGCGTTCATCTGGATTGTTCTGACGCTGTGGGAAGCACCCTTTGTAGCCAATCCCAGTGTCACTTCCAGACAAGGACGAATATTTGCCATGCGCAACTCATTTTCATCAATCGAGGCCAGTGCGGGGCTGCTGAATGGACTAAAAACACTTCTGCACCCGCAACTGTTCCCTAATGACCAATTGTTGTTGATCTGATTACTCAGTTTTTTGCCAAACCGCGACCAGTGATTGCATGAATTCTCCCCTGTTTGCTCAACACTGGTGTCTGTAAGTGTCCAACCCGAAACTCTGAGCAGGGTTTGATTTTGCAGAAATTGTTCAATATCAAGGAGCTTTTCGCAGTACAGGGTGGTGCCCTTTGCAAGAAAAACTCCACCGATAGTGGGCAATTTATGCAAAACCCTACGGGCGAACCTGATTTTGG
>JAAENI010000457.1 GCA_024224595.1 Hyphomicrobiales bacterium | reverse complement strand
TTTCTGGACAGCGTTATGCTTTTCTTGTGGTCAACCAGACCACGGCGAAAATCATGCCTTGCCAGTAAACGTGAATAAACGGTCAAATGATTCCGTGTAAACAAGAAGCGGTCTAGTCACTTTGGGTTCGGAACAGCCGTTCGTCCAATTTTGAATTTTGATAGCTCAAGGTCAGCAGTGCCGACCTTCTGCCGTTTTCTGTACAAACATTGGGGAGTAGCTCATTGGAGCGCCCCAAATATGTTCGCGAGCTTGCCAATGACTTGAATCTTACTCGCCAACGCATCCATCAGCTTGCGATAGATCTCCACGCCCGAGGAGATGTAAAATTTGGCGTTGATAAGGGAAGTTTTCGAATAGTTGCACCAGCCGACGATCCAACCATTCTATTGTCGCGTGGTGAAGAACGGATTTTATCAACGCTTCCGAATAAATATGGTGTACGCAATTCACAAATAAGCTCTGCCGCGGGTATGCCAAAACATATTGTCCGCGAAACGCTCAATATGCTGGTTGCTGCACATCTCGTGAAGGTCGAGCCGGGTATCGATAACGAGGAGCTGTTTGCCATTACACAGGAGGGCGGGAAGCGCCCTCAGTACAACATTGGTGCCAAATGTGCGGAACCTCCGCGCTTACCCGTTCAGTCTGAACGAGTTTTTAACGTTCTAACACTCCTGTCCAATGAAGGGTCGTTGAGAATTAAAGAAGTCAGCCGAAGGCTTGCTATCCTGTTGCCATCCACTAATTCATTGTTTCAGAACTTAAAGGGCAAGAATCTCGTAGAGAAAGTTAGCCGCGACCTGCATGCACCCTGTGCATTAACCGACAAAGGTCGTCACGTCTTGTTCGAATGGAAGAAGCGTAGAAACGAGCGGTCGGAAAGCTGAACCGTGTACGAACTTATTTAGCTGAACAAATTGTGACTCTTTTGGGTCAAAAATGACAGTGATCCACATCGCAAATCACCCAAATTGCGACGCACCTCTCACGGCGGCAAGGAGCTCGGAGCTGCGGTTGCTTCGTTGCAACTGACTCGCACAAGCGGGTCAGCAGCCATTGTCAGGCTTTTCCACATAACTGGCGGTTACGTAGTCAAAACCAGCCTTTGATATTGAAGTTATGAAAATTCTCCGGAAACATTACAACAAGAAAACAGGAAATTCAAATACCAAAATTTTCTGGCAAACCCCAAATACTTGATTAACGAAAACTAATCAGTTCTGTTTATTCCCGAATCCATTTACTATGTTACCGATTCGAGGTTCGCAGAAATGGCACTTTATCTTTCAGGTTCTCCAGGTTTTAGCGCAGTTGTGCTGGATTGGAACACCATGGGCAAATGGGGAGACCTTTGGGCGTCCAGCCATCGGTTACGCCATAAGCTGTTCATTGAAAAGAAAAATTGGCAAGCACCTAAAACCTATGGCGGGCTGGAATCTGATCAATATGATGATATGGCTTCCAAATATATCATCATTACCGACGATGGCAGCAATGCCCTTGCAATGGCGCGAATCCGCTCGACAACTGAGCCTTATATGATCGATGAGATATTTGCCGATCACTACCCCGGCCCATGCCCCCACTCACCGGTGATCTGGGAAGCCTCGCGCTTTGCAGCAGCCGGCAATGAATCCAGTATTGACAGATCGGTAGCGGTACCTGCTACCAGGTTACTCATCCAGACCATGATAGAATTCGCCGAGGTTGAAAATATTGAAAAATACATCGCCATAATGCCATTGGCTGCATATCGCATAATACGCAGCTTGGGCGGGGCAATTTCTGAAATTGGTCAGATCGTTAAGATAGATGGTTTCAACCATCGCGTCGCCGAAATGGCTACAGGCTGCTCAGATCAGGTGAAATTTGAAACCGAATTAGGCAAATCAGCGTCAGTTTTGCCCCTCATCGCCCGCCAAAACTAACCATATTGTAGAATTTTTAAATCTACAGGAAAAAAATTCAGCCAATTTGGACAATTACTTTCAAATTATATTGTCAAAATTCACCAATTTGGTAATGAAGCGTTTAGTAAGTCACCATATTGGTGTATTCACTTAACCATTCTCCTGGACTAGCGAAGTTAGTATCTCGTATTCACCAGCCACTTTTTCAAAGACTGAGCCAATGCAGCTTGTTTCACCATATCCCGACAGCGCCCTCTCCGGGCATGCTTGTGTTCAGGGGCATCACGTCGAATATCCCACACTGTTTTTGCTACAACATCCTTAACTTTTTTACTGCGTAATTTGGCGTCCATAGCTATTTCCTTAGCAGAAGTTCACCATACCCGTTTTCGATTCTCTGGAAATCCTGCAAATAGCACCACATAGTAGAACATTGTTTTATTCGTATTGGTTTTGACATGCTGATCGGACCGGTTTCACAAGGGTAATTCATTTGTCAAGCCCATCTTGCGGGAGTTGTATGATCGGAACGCTAAAACAAAAGACAATAAATGTCGCGAAATCCCTGAATTCCAATGGAATGACTGAATTTTGTTTTACTACAGATAAGTCTGAACACATTAAAACGTTAAAGCCAACCTTGAGAGAGTGACCGGGAAAATTGCAGACTCCTGAGGTAAGTTTTTCTTTTTCTCGGGCGCAATAGAGAGTAAACTCTATTGAACAAAGTTCATAATTGATTGAGGGACAAGTTGAGACAACAGAGACTTGAAAACAGTACGAGCGTGCGGTCAGTCAGAGCTACAGTTTTTCGGTGCCTGGGCATGGACAGCATATTTGTAATTCCGAAACATTCTTGTTTTAAGCCACGGCGCGGCAAATTGTTTATGGCTCTTGTTTTATCGACTGTGTTTCCTATCCTGCAGAACCCTACTTCGCTACAGGCAGAGGCGGCCTTTATTTCCTGCGAAAAGAGCTTTGAAAGCAATTCCAGGCTGAAACGGTTTGCTAAAGGTTCGGTCGCCAAGTTCGAGCTCTCGAAAAAACCGGTTAACCTGAGCGGTATCAGATTTGATGATGAAAATGGCAATGCGACAACACTGGCCAACTGGCGGGGGAAAGTGGTGTTGCTTAATCTCTGGGCGACCTGGTGCCGCCCGTGCAGAAAAGAAATGCCAGCGCTTGACAAATTGCAGCAAGAAACTGGTGGCACGACATTTGAGGTCCTTCCAGTCAACGTTGATCGAGGAAACAACGCCAAGGCGAAAGCATTCTACAAACAATACAACCTTGATGCATTGCGATTGTTTTCAGATGGAACAACCAAAATATTTTCAACGCTGGAAAAGACCGGGCTTGTGCACGGTTTACCCACTTCAATTTTGATTGACAGGAATGGTTGTGCGCTTGGCACCCTGAAAGGGACCGCGGAATGGAACAGTGATGATGCCAGGGTGTTGATGGACGCTGCCAGGTGATCTATGGCAGATCGCCACGCCGGAAGACTAGGTATCCCAGCCCCCCAAACATCAACCCTAAAACAAATGGATAAATCAGTGCCCAGGCTAGATAACCAAAGTGACCGAAATTATCGAGAATGAGCCACGCTGATGGTCCCAGCATGATTAATTGCGGATCAAACAACATCATCGTGGCAGTTCTGAAAACCTGCAATGGATTGGCCAGCGCCAGAGAAATGACAAGACCAGGCGGCGACTGGGCGCGGATAATCAGGCCAAGCAGGATCAGGTCGAGAAACAGTAGCAGAATCAGCCAGACGAAGAAAGCCGCGCTCTGCGCCACATCTGATGAACGAGTGAGACTGGATATGAGAAAACCTATACCGAGAAAGCAAAACGAAAGAGACAGCAACAGGACTGAATACCACAAAAAATGATAGACTGGAGTTTCTGCCCCGCGTATGACTCCCCAGAACACTGCAATGGCCATTGCCAGAAACACTGGGACAAACACGGCAACAAGGCGTCCAGCAAAACGGCCCCAATACCAAGCGCTCAGCGATATAGGTTGCGAGAGCATGTACTCATAAACGCCTGCCTCACGGTCTCCAGCTAGCGAGCGCACGGTGGTGATCAGGATGAATATCGGCAATACAGCCATCGATATCTGAATATAGGTAACCAGCAACCGTGTCAGCCCGGTGAAACCCATGACGCGGGATTCTGTCAGGCCGAACATAAACAGTATTACGATGATACCGCCAAAAACCAGTGAATAGAGCACAAACCAGCGTGCCCGCAAAGATTCAGAAATATCCAGCCTTGTCGCAAGCCAAAATCCACGCATCGGTTCAACCTTCGTTTTCACTGGGCGCATTTTCATGATCATGCGAGTGAGAATTCTGGTGTCCATCCAGACCTGGCGTGTCACAATAAGCTGACGATCCCTTGGCAATGACCGCATTGCGCATTTCTTCAAAACTCACAACAGTCTCACTTTTTTCTGTAAACGCACCATAGCCATAAGCCATGGGCGAATTTTGCCCCGGTAAAAACCAGGCCTCACGGGCATCAAGCCACCTGGTGCCGGTCTTCATGTCTCTTACCCAGATCTCAGTATCCGGCGCTTCTTTCCATCCGGCACGCTTAAGCCAGTGAATGGCGTCCCCGATATCATCGAACATGAAGACTTCGCTACCTTTGGCCTGGCGAATTTCTGCGGCAAAGCGCGGGTCAGATATGATCATCCGGCAATAGTCGCAGACCTCGCGATCATAGCGAATTTCAACCGGGCCGGTCTGTGGTTCACCGGTACATCCGGCAAGCATCATTACGGACAACAGGAGAAGTATTCTTGCAGTATTCATTTTCCATCACCTTGATTTTCCTGTTTACTGCCCATTTCAAGAGCATCAACAAGGCCTGAGTAGCGCGCAAGAACACCAAAAAACCGTAACCGGTCAGCGCCTGCCACCTGGCCTTTCCATGTGGTCCGGTTTTCATCAGTGGAAAATTTCCAACCGGATATAGTATTTGCGAAAGCATCGTCAGTTCTTGCAAGGGTAATTCTGCAATCGATGCGGACTGACATGTCTCCGCCATCTTCAACTGCATCATCTAAAACAACCCTGCCGCGATCCAGTTCAATGATCCGGTTAACAAGACCTGCCACTTCTTCCAGTCGGTGCGAAGAAATCAGCACCGGCAGATCACCACGTTCGGCCAGCATTTCAAACAATATCTGGCGCGCATGAGGATCAAGATTGGCGGTCGGCTCATCAAGAATGATCAGCTCAGGTTTTCTCGCCATGGCAATGGCAATAAGAATCTTCTGCTTCTGACCACCAGACAGTTTGCTGAACGGGCGTTTTTTAAGCACATCATATTCAACCTCAAGGCGCTGGCAGATATCAATAATTGAATCAACATCTATACGAGCGGTGCCAGCACAAAAGTGCAGTAATTCTACAACTGGCATTTTCAGTGGTGGTGCAATCTGCGGCACAAACCCGATTTCACCAAGTATCTTTTCGCGGTTTCCTCTGGATTGCAGACCATTGACACTCACTGTGCCGCTATGGACATACTGGCCAAGAATACAGCGTATCAAGGTGGTTTTGCCAGCTCCGTTGGAACCAATCAGGGCGACACGATCCCCCTTTCCCAACTCAAGGGAAAGGCTATCGAGAACCGTTGTTTTGCGAAACTTCTTGGTGACTTTGTCAATGGTGATCATCGTTTACAACAAGCCCCCGGTACCACGGATTTTGAAATTCAATGCGCCGGTCGGACAGGCTTCAATACACATCCCGCAACGGGTGCAATCGGCACCGACACTCATCGTTACGTCCTCAGCGCGGCTTTTCTTAGTCATCTCCAGTACATGCGGCACCAGACATACCTGGCGGCATTCCCCTTCGTGCAAGCAGTCCTCAAGTTTGTATTCAATGACAAGCGGAGCCACTGAACCAAGGAATCCATAAGTCATACCGATCGGGCAGACATAGCGGCACCAGAAACGCCGGATAAAGAATACTTCGACCGACAGCAGCAAGCCGACCCAGATCAACGCCACCCCTGCACCATAAATCAGTGCCCGGGATAGAATCCCGACCGGCGAAATTGCTTCAAACACGGTATAACCGGTGCCCAGCGCCAGCATGGCAAAGATAACATAAAGAACAGTGCGCATTCGCCGGTCAAGCGGGAGATCGCTGGCCCAACCTTTGCCCGCCATCCACAAATGCACCATCTCAGCCCATTCAGATACCAGATGATATGGGCACGCCCATGAACAAAATGCCCTGCCGCCAACCAGCCACCACAGTATTCCGACGGTGACGGTGCCAATCACCAGATTGATAACGATATGCTTATGGGCAAGAGTAATCTGCAATGCGGAGTTCAGGTCGGCCATATGGAAGCCTACAAAACGGGAGGCTGTCAAGGCGCCTTCTACAAGCTGAACGTCAAAGTGAAATGAGACAACAAACAGCATGTTGATGAGAATGATTGATGTCCATCGCCATTTGCGCCATTTGAAACTGTAATGGGTGAAGCTGTAACTCGGTTGCTCCAATTCTTCATGAATCAGAGCAATACGCTTTTTGCGCTCTTCCGGTTGGCGCTTGAACTTGTGCAACTGACGTGCTGCCTCGGTAATCTGATCCTGACTCAGCTTGCGGGGAGCCCCACCAAGAAGGCCTTTAATAGATTGTACGATCCCTCTCATACTTTCGGCCCCTCACGATTTTGGTCAATGACTATTGCGGCGCTTTCGACAGGACAGATCATTTCACACATGCCGCAGCCAACGCATTTGTCGTGAACTACCGGAATACGGCTCTTGTCATCATCCGCCTGATCCTCGCTAAGCGGTTCAAGTGAAATGGCACCTTCAATCGGGCATTCGCGAACGCACAAGTCACATAATTCGAGATCATAGGGATGATCGGAAATTTTTATCGGGTTCCAGCGATCAATTTCCATGTAGCGATGAAGCCCATCAAAATCTGCGCCACGAGCCTTGCCCCTAAAGCCCTTGCCCAGACGGGCAAGACAGGCATTTGGCCGGGCGAGGCGGGCCACGCCCATATTTACCTGTTCTTTTTTATCGATATCATGGCTCAAGGCACCGGTAGGACAGGCTAAAATGCACTGGGTGGCATCACAGGAAAAATCGCAGGCCTGTTTGCGCGCATCGATATAAGGAACACCGACGCCCAAACCCCCTTCCCCATCTACCAAAAAAATGGCCTCTACCGGGCACACCTGTACACACTGACCACACTTGATGCAGGCGGCTAGCAGATCTTTTTCCGCAAGCGCTCCGGGCGGACGCAAAAGTGATTCCCATTGCAGGTGAAGCGGTAGATAGGCCATCAATCCGCTGCCGACAACTCCGGCACCCATGAAAATTGACATCAACAGAGTGCGGCGCTCGCGCTTTTGCTTGGGGGTCAGTTTTTTTTCCATCATGATGCCCTGATCAAATTTCAATTATTATCCAGACCAAAAGGGTCCAACCTTTTGGGAGTCACCTGATCTTGATTTTGCTCAACATTACCGGAATTTTGAGCAATCGGCTGAAAATCTTCGCTGATTCGTGGTTTATCATCCCTAAGCATTAACAATGGATCGGAAAAAGGCGCCAACCTTTCCAGAAAATCAAGTAGTGAAAGAACCGGTGTGCCCTTGAAGAAAGCTGCCCAAGGTTTATCTATCCACAACCGGTCCGAATAGATTTTCAGCATAAATGGCGTGTCACCATAACCATCTCCATCACCATCGAAACCCTGATAATTACCCCAGAAATTACCCTCCCACACATTGCGTGTAGCACCGGCAAATGAAGCAACCGTTACCGGCAGGATATTTGACTTGAAACGGTTGTTCTTGATGATATTGCCTTTCCAGTCCGATAGAAAGACCAGACCGATTGAATTGAAGGCGATCTCGTTGTCGTATATATTATTGACTGAATCAGGCTCAAACGGTGACAGGTCCAGCGAAATTCCACGCGAATTGTATAAAATTTCGTTGCCATATATTTTCACGCCGCTGGATTCCTTCAACCCGATGCCAACCCCGGCATTGCCATGAGCCTGAAACAGCTTGTTGTTACGAATCAACACATCATCAGAATACATCAGAAAAATACCGACAGAATTTTTCGAAATTATGTTGTTTTCAACCAGATTATACTTTCCATACATGAAATGCAGGCCATAGCGGCCGTTGCGGATATCGTTGCCGGAAATGGTGTTGTTTGCCGAATACCAGATAACAAAATCCCGAGAATCCCGGATTGTGTTGTTCTCTATCTTGTTGTGGAAACTGTACCACAGCCTTATTGCATCACCTTTGACGCCCAGCGATGAGGACCCTTTGGAAGTAATGTGGTTGCGTCGTACGATATTGTTGCTCGCCTGTTCAAGGACAATACCAAACAAACATTCCTCAATGACATTGTCCTTGATGATATTGTACTTTCCCTTGACATGAATACCGGCATCAACGTCGTTGTGCAAATCGCCGGAACCAACAATTCGCATTCCGATAATGCTAACACCATCACCAAGAATATCGATAACGGTGCCCTTGCCTCGATTGTCGATGGTAACCTTGCCACGCCCGTCGAGAACGATGGATTTGGTAATGACAAGCGGGCCATTATAGATCCCTGGCGGCGGTAAGATGGTGGTGCCGGGTTCCGCATTGTCGATCATCGTCTGCAGCGATTGGCTTTCCGATGACATTGCCGGGATAACCGGCAAAAGCAGTGTATAGATCGTAATCAGGATGGCGCGTATCATAACAAAGCCTAGTCGGCGTCTCTCAGGCCTTTACGACGGATCAAGATGGCAAGGATAGTGACAATCGAGAACACTATAATCAGGCCATATCCATAGTGGGGATAGGACAAGGTGGTAAACTGTGCCACCTTGCCCTGGCCGAACACCGTCGGCATGAATGCCTTGAGTGAAAATGCTCCCATAGCATTCATCGAATGGCCATACCACCACAACCAGCCAGCATATTCAGCGATGAAAAAAACCGGAAGCATTGCCGGAATAATGGCCAGAAACCAAAATAACGGTCCGCGATTGTTCCAGGCAACTGCCAATAATGCCACCATACCGGCAATAATGCTCCAGAACAGCAGTATACCGATGGTTTTCATCAGTGATACCAATGGTTTAATTTCTTCAGGATTGTTAAACCAACGGCCAAGCGCTTTGGAATAGTGCCAAAAAATTACCTGCTTGACACTACCATTCCACTCTTCGCGTTGGCCAACTGACAGCTTCAACTGGTCAGCATCATAGGCACCCTTGAGGATCGGGATATTCAAGGCGTGACCCTTTTTACCTGTTTGTTTTGCCTCGGCAAGAATATTACTCAACGATTTGTCACTGGCACCTGAACCCTCATGCAGATTGGCGATAACGGCGCTCAGGCTCGACTGCCCACTTTTTTTCAAAGAGTCATGAAGTTCTTCCGAACTGCGGGTTTCAACCTCACCATTCGCCTGCAACTCCTCACGCAACTCTGCAATGATGGGAGAAAGTGGTTCACCCTCTTCTTCCTTGCCTTGACCAAGGCTGGTGACAAGTGATGAAACGTAGCTTTCTGGCTGATAGTGAATACCACCGGGGCCATGATAAGCCATGTACATCCAGGTAGCAATTGCGGCAAAGCCCAGCCCCATTGCACCAAGGCGCAGTGTCCGCCTGTCGATGGTAAAACCGATCAGCATAACTGCCAGCAGGGAGAGGAGAAATGGTGAAAAAGCCTTCTCCACAACGCCTCCGGATGCGATTGGATACATGCCTACGAAATGATTGATAGCATCCATTTCATGCACGCAATCCAGCGCCTCATCCTCTTCCACCTCTCGGTCCACCTGCAAAGTGCAACCGTTAAATGTGCCGTTCATGTGAAAATGAATACGCACCCCATCAGGGAATGCTTCGGCAGGATAATTAGGAGCCTTCAACGCCACCCACCAGATAGGGGAAAAATAGATAAACGCCAGCAGAACAACAGCGATGCCCATCAATATCCGAACGGCGTTTTTGCGTTTAGCACTCATGATATTGCTCTTTTGTTGGGTAGATGGAATATCCGCTGCCGCAAGACAGGTTGGCCGGAACCAGTTTATCCCGGACAAACGAGAGTTCATCCGGGCTTCTGATGCAAGATTACTTAATCGAAATCAGGATTCAACCAATCGGCACTTTCTGCCAAATCCTCTGCCGGTGGTTTCTGGCGTGAAACATAATCGACAACGGCTTTCATATCCTGATCGGTAAATCCATTGATCTGCTTAACCATTTCTGGATTGGCATTGCGGCGTTTGCCATC
>JAAENI010000456.1 GCA_024224595.1 Hyphomicrobiales bacterium | reverse complement strand
GGGTGATCTGTTTCAATTCATCGTTAACCATCATTTTAATGGACGCCACACCGATTTCATTGGCATGCCAGGTTCCCCAGACATAAAGCACCAGGCATAAAAAATAGGCAAAGTAAAATACTTCGGCCCAGATTTCCATACCGGCAGCCAGTTCTGCTGCGCCGCCCATGGCAAACATCAGCTGAAGAATCTGCTGACCGACCCAGACACCGGAAATAATGGAAAACGGCAGTACCATGTTGGAACTCCAGGCCGGCAAGGCCCGGATAACGTTCATGGTGGCAAAACCGTGGGAGATGATCAGCAGGCACAAGATACCCATGATGACATTAAACACAACATTGAACCCACCGGATGTGATCATCTGGAGAAATCCAAGTGCCGCAAACACACCAATGATCCAGATCCCCCGGGAAAGTTCCGAGGTGTTGGGCTTCATAATCATCCGCCATGCCCGAAACGGGTTACCCAGATACGCCACATGGATCAGGCCGCCAAGAACAAGCGTAACCAGCCACCCAAGAATAAGACCTGGTTTATATTCATAAAAAAGCGAGACAAAGTAGAGGCCTGCACCAATTTCAGAGAAAAAGAATGCCAGCCAGAGAAAGATACCCTGTTTGTCGATCCATTGCCGCTGACGCGTCGGGTTAATCATCCATTCGTATGGTTTAACCCCGCTCCCGTCAGGAGGAAACATGATTTGTTCAAGTTCGTGAATTTCTTTACTCATTTCTTATCCCTCCTTATAGATTTTAACGGCAACCGCAGTTTCCATGTTACCGGCGACAGGATCAAAATATTTCAGTTTGGATGGCAGCAGCTTACAGAAGTTGGCGCCTTTACCTTTGGCAATGGGCCGTCCGTCTGCCCACAAACCACCCTGCCCTGCGATACCGATAACTTTCGGGCTCTGGGCTTCCATGGTTTTCACAATGCCTGTTTCCTTGACCCCAGCCTTGGTTTCAATAACGATAATATCTCCGTCCTTGAGCCCTCTTTCTTCAGCCATGGTTGAGTTCAGGGTAATGGTAAATGTGTAGGGACACATTTTAGACACTTCATCAATGTATGGGTTCTGGAATGTGGTGTTATTGGTATGCAGGATATCCCTGTAAGAGAATGCCAGCAGATCAAATTCATTATCCAGATCTTTGTGAGATTCCGGCCAGAACCAGGCTGGAAGCGGCGAATATTGATCCAGGTCAAATTCCAGTCCTTCAACATCAAAATCGGTTTGTTCAAATATCTCTTCCATGCGCGCTCTGTCATGGAGCAGATATTCCATGTAAACCGGGCATCTGGTATCGATATCCCATCTCCAGTATACGTCTTCAATGGGTTTATGCCAGGT
Source organism: Hyphomicrobiales bacterium (assembly GCA_024224595.1). GTDB lineage: Bacteria > Pseudomonadota > Alphaproteobacteria > Rhizobiales > Rhizobiaceae > JAAEMP01. Next base: position 822 of record JAAENI010000456.1, on the reverse strand, counting down.
GGCATATCCCTGATCCTGAACTTTCTGGTGGTCCGGGCCATAAACCCATTGCAGAAATCTTTCACCGATCTCTTTCCAGGTTAACACTTCACCGGGTTTGATCTGAAGCTCAGGATCTTCAACACCATAATAATCATTGAGTTTGGCATTAAATTTATCTAAGACACCGCAGCGGTTGGCAATATCAATATATACGTCCATAAAGAAACGCGATTCACCCACGGGTTTGGCAACCGGTTGCTGCATGTGCACATACCAGTCTTCATGGGATGGTGAGCCTGAAAAGAAAAATGCATCAATTTCTGAAGACCAGCAGTCTTTTTCAAGATAAGAAACATCCGGCAGGATAAGATCACCGATAGCCTGATCGGTTTCATTGATCCACAGGTCATTTTGAACCACAAAGCAGTCTTTGAAGTTTTTAACCGCTGTATCCCAGTCTGAGTTAGAGATAACAAAGTTGGCGGCGATACCAAAAATCATTTCCGGCTTGGATTTCATACCAAATTTTTCATGGATGTATTCCATCTCATCCACATAGGGAATATGAGACAGCGTACAATGCGTCCAAACATCAACACACCCCATATTGGTGGCAGGCAGACTTGGCGCATGTACCGGCCATGGATCATGAGAGTAGAAGACAGAAGGCACAATAACACCATCTTTTCCAGGCTTACAGGTCTGCTCATAGTTGCCGCCTGGATAGGCTCTTCTGATGGCAGGCCACCCAAGGGTTCCGCCGGGCACATCTTCAGCCCCCACCAGCTGTGCCATCAGATCAATGGACGCCACCTGGTGAATCCCGTTTGAATGTCCCTG
>JAAENI010000455.1 GCA_024224595.1 Hyphomicrobiales bacterium | reverse complement strand
TTTGCCGACGCCCGATTCACCTTCAATCAAAATCGGAATATTTGAGCCGGCAGCTTTCTCGCCCATGGATATCACGCGCTGCATATTGCCGCTGGAAGAAATGATATCATCAAACCTGAGGCTACCACTGGCACTGTTGCGTATACGGGTTACCTCGGCTTTCATTGCGCCGAGAGAAAGTGCGTTTTCAATGGTGATTTTTAAGCGCTCAGGGGACACCGGTTTTACCACGAAATCATGTGCGCCTTTGCGAACGGCGTTGACAACTGTATCAATTCCGGCTTTTGCCGTTTGTACAATTACCGGGATTTTAATCTGCATTTCGCGAATTTTATCAAGAACACCAAATCCATCCAGCCCGGGCATTACCAAATCGAGCAAGACCAGCTGAAACGCTCCGGTGTCTTTTTTTAAGAGCAATGTCATCGCCTCATCACCGCTTTCTACCGAAACAGTGCGATAACCAAACTTGGTGATCATAGCATCAAGCAGGCGTCGTTGGACAGGATCGTCATCGACAATGAGAATATTTCCAGCCATTATTAATTGTCCCGTCAAACACAATTCAGGTTTATTAGTGCCCGTGATCTGGATATATTTAGCAAATATGCCTAAATAGCTGTTTAAAGCGTAGGCTTAATAAAACGTTAATTTTGGCCGCGGAAAAAAATTTTGAAAGTCGAGATGCTGATATCACCCCAACATAGTCCTCAAAAACATGAATCGACGACTCCAACCAATTCATCATTGGGCGAATTGCCGGATTGGGATCTGAGTGGCCTATATGAATCGATGGAAAGCAAAACTTATTCAGAGGATGTGGAAAGGGCGCTGTTTGAAGCGCAGGATTTTGAAAATACTTATGCAGGGAAATTGTCTGAACTGGCAATGAGTGATACTGAGAATCTGGCTAAATCCATCCAACGGTTTGAACAGTTTCAGGATGATATGGGACGTATCATGTCCTATGCAGTGTTGAATTATGTGGGTGATACCAGCAATGCCGAACGTGCCAAATTTTATGGAGATGCTCAGGAAAAAATTACTAGTGCAAGCGCTCATCTGTTGTTTTACACCCTCGAGTTGAACAAAATTGAAGATGATATTCTGGACAAAGCAATTGGGTCGAATGAAATTCTTAAACAATATCGGCCCTGGTTTGAAGACCTGCGAAAAGATAAACCCTATCAACTGGAAGACAGGATAGAAAAATTATTTCATGATAAATCACTGACTGGGCGTTCGGCCTGGAACCGATTGTTCGATGAAACAATGTCCGCTTTGCGTTTCAATATTGATGGTCAGGAAATGAGCAGTGAACTGGCTTTTAATCAATTGCAGGATAATGAGCGTGAAAAACGTCAGGATGCGGCTTTTGAGATAGGTAAAGTGCTGCAGGAGAATTCACGGGTCTTCACTTTGATTACCAACACACTGGCGAAAGACAAAGAAATTTCTGACCGCTGGCGTGGCTTTGAAGATATTGCCGATTCCCGCCATATGGCGAACCGGGTCGAGCCTGAAGTTGTCAATGCTCTTGTTGATGCAGTTCGCACTTCATTTCCACGTTTGTCCCATCGCTATTACGCGATGAAGGCTAAATGGCTGGGGTTTGAAAAAATGCAACATTGGGATCGCAATGCACCTTTGCCTGATCAGTCAACCCAGACATTCAAATGGGATCAGGCGCGTGAAACGGTACTGAATGCCTATCGTGAATTTGCTCCTGAAATGGCCGACATCGCCAAGCGGTTTTTTGATGATGGCTGGATCGACGCACCCGTTCGTGAGGGCAAAACTTCCGGGGCCTTTTCTCATCCCACCGTTCCTTCCGCTCATCCGTTTGTGTTGATCAACTATCAGGGCAAGCCTCGTGATGTGATGACTCTCGCGCATGAACTGGGGCATGGCGTTCATCAGGTATTGGCGGGGAAACAAGGGGCATTGATGGCACCCACACCCCTCACTCTTGCAGAAACGGCCAGTGTGTTTGGTGAAATGTTGGCATTTCGCTCTTTGCTAGATCAGGCCAAAAATTCGAAAGAGCGTAAAATCCTGTTGGCGCAAAAAGTTGAAGATATGTTGAATACCGTTGTGCGCCAAATTGCATTTTACCTGTTCGAACGCGGTGTGCATGCTGAACGTCGCAATGGTGAACTTACCTGTGAACGAATCGGCGAAATCTGGCTGGAAGTTCAAAGGGAGAGTCTTGGTCCGATATTCGAATTTGAGCCCGGCTATTCAAGTTATTGGTCCTATGTACCACATTTTATTCACTCACCTTTTTATGTTTATGCTTATGCATTTGGTGATTGCCTTGTGAACTCTTTATTTGCAGTCTATCAGTCCAGTGAACAAGGATTTCAGGAGAAATATTTTGAAATGCTTAAAGCAGGTGGAACAAAACATCACAGCGAATTGCTTGCCCCGTTTGGCATCGATGCCAGTGATCCGAATTTTTGGTATAAAGGGCTTGGAATGATCGAAGCAATGATCAATGAGATCAAAGAACTGGATAATCTGACCCAAGGACAAAACTGATTGGGTCGATGAGACAATTGGTCATAAATTATATTTACAGATTCAGTTGCTGAATTAGTATGGATCGTATAATCGAAGCTAAAGACATTGTTGCGCCCTAGAAAGGTATATGGTATGGCAAAAAATTTGAAGAATGCAGTTATACCCCCAATGGACTATCTTGAGCATGAGCGCACTTATCAGAATTTTGTCAAATTGTTTAAATGGGGCACTATTAGCCTTGTTGTCCTTGTGATTTTATTGGCACAGGTGTTATTATAAACGATCTGTAGAAATCTTTAGAAATTGATGATCAGTAAGTTGCGTCAAGAAAAACTGCGAAATCAACATTAACTTTTGAATTGCCGAAAGAGCCTGAGATGAAGCTTTTTGTACCAAATGAGCGTGAGCCCGGTGAAACCCGTGTTGCTATGTCCGTGGATATAGTCAAGAAATTGACGGACCTCGGATTTGAGGTCTCGGTTGAAAAAGGAGCAGGTGATCTGTCTCGTGTCCCAGATTCGGCTTTTGTTGAAGCTGGAGCGGTCATTGGTGACGGTGATGATGCGGGTAATGCTGATGTAATTTTCAAGGTTCGCCGTCCTACGCCCAATGAATCACGCACTTACAAACCGGATGCGCTGATTCTTGCCAGTATGGACCCACACGGCAATGAAGCTGATATTGAGGCAATGGCAAATGCCGGCGTTTGTGGGTTCAGTATGGAATTCATGCCGCGAATTTCACGCGCTCAGGTGATGGATGTGTTGTCCTCACAGGCCAATCTTGCAGGATATCAGTCAGTGATCGAGGCAGCAGCGGTGTATGATCGGGCTCTGCCGATGATGATGACCGCTGCGGGAACAATCCCCGCAGCGCGTGTGTTTGTCATGGGTGCTGGCGTTGCCGGTCTACAAGCAATCGCCACTGCCCGAAGGCTTGGTGCAATCGTTACCGCAACGGATGTGCGCCCCGCTGCAAAGGAACAGGTCGAATCGCTGGGCGCGAAATTCATTGCTGTTGAGGATGATGAATTCAAACAGGCTGAAACATCTGCGGGTTATGCCAAGGAAATGTCGAAAGAATATCAGCAGAAACAAGCTGATCTGGTTGCCAGCCATATCGCAAAACAAAATATTGTCATTACCACAGCGCTGATCCCTGGAAGGTCCGCACCGCGATTGGTTTCCAGAACGATGATGGAAAAAATGGCTCCCGGTTCTGTTCTCGTTGATCTTGCTGTTGAGCGCGGTGGCAATGTAGAAGGAGCGATTGCCGATGAGGTCGCCAAAGTAGGTGAAGTCAGTGTTGTCGGTTATCAGAATATGGTGGGCAGAATTGGCGCTTCTGCTTCTGCGCTTTATGCTAAAAATCTGTATGCTTTTGTGGAGACAATGGTTGACAAAGAAGCTGGCGCGCTGGCGGTAGACTGGGATGATGAGTTAGTTGTTGCCACGTTGTTGACCAAAGAAGGCGCAATTGTGCATCCTGCTTTTGTTCAAAATACCGATAGCGAAAATGTTCGCGAAGAAACCAGTGTTGATGCCGAAGAACAATCAGATGAAGTTGAAGTGGATGGTGGTGATAGCACCAGCGAAGTTGAACAAGCTATTGAAATTGATAGCACCAGCGAAGTTGAACAAGCTATTGAAATTGATAGCACCAGCGAAGTTGAACAAGCTATTGAAATTGAAAACACTAGCGATGTTGAACAAGCTGATGAAATTGAGAGCAATGGTGAGGCGGTCGTTGCAGATGGTGGGAAAGATGCTGATGACCTTACCCGCATCAATGGCATTGGACCAACCAATGCCGGTAAACTGATAGAGGCCGGGGTTTCGAGTTTTGCCCAGATCGCAGCCTGGAGTTCAGAACAAGAAGAAGAGTTCGGTGAACGGTTTGCTTTCCCCGGATGCGTTGAACGCGACGAATGGGTAAAGCAGGCAAAACAATTAATCGATGAGGAAGGTTCCTGATGGCAAACGACCTGGAAAACGCACGAGAAGCCGCTGAGAAATTTGCCAATCAGGCCCAAAGCATGGCTGATGAAGCGCAGGCTTCAGCGAATTGGGCAAAAAAGGCTGCTGAACTTTTCAATGATGCGGCGGTAAATGTTGAATCGCTGGCTGATGCAGCCAGTGCTGCCGGCCATGGTGTTTCTGGTGGAGCCATTGACCCCTTTGTATTCAGACTGGCTATATTCGTTTTGGCCATATTTATTGGCTATTATGTTGTCTGGTCGGTGACGCCAGCGTTGCATACACCACTGATGTCGGTGACCAATGCAATATCATCGGTAATCGTTGTTGGTGCTTTATTGGCTGTTGGTATTCAGGCTGCGGGATTTATGTCGGGGTTTTTTGGATTTGTAGCACTGGTTCTTGCCTCTGTTAATATTTTTGGCGGCTTTATGGTGACCCACCGAATGCTTGCCATGTACAAGAAAAAAGAAAGATAGGAGCGCTTGATCATGTCCGCTAATATAAGCGCACTTTTATACCTGGTTTCAGGTGTCCTGTTCATAATGGCACTGAGAGGTCTGTCGCACCCTGAGTCTTCGCGAAGGGGCAATTTTTTTGGTATGCTTGGCATGGGTATTGCCATCGTTACCACTTTGATGCTGGCATCACCAAGTTTTGGTAGCTGGACCCTGATTATCCTGGCAATTGTCATTGGTGGCGGATTTGGCGGTTACATTGCCAAAACGATTGCAATGACCGCTATGCCGCAACTGGTTGCCGCTTTTCATTCGCTAGTTGGCCTTGCTGCTGTCATGGTCGCCGCAGGGGCATTTTATGCACCCGAGGCATTTGGCCTTGGCTCGGCTGACAACATGCATGCTGCCAGTTTGATAGAAATGTCCATCGGTGTGGCAATCGGTGCCATCACATTCACCGGGTCAATCATTGCATTTGCCAAACTTGATGGTCGTATGTCGGGTGCTCCGATCATGTTGCCAGGACGTCATATCCTAAATCTAGGCCTGCTTATTTTTCTGATCATTTTGGTTGCCACATTTGTTGGTACGCAAAGCGCCTTTCTGTTCTGGGCCATTGTTGTGATTTCTCTTGCGCTCGGTGTCCTGATTATTGTTCCGATTGGTGGTGCTGATATGCCTGTGGTGGTATCCATGCTGAATTCTTATTCTGGTTGGGCTGCCGCTGGTATTGGTTTCACGCTGAGCAATATGGCACTGATCATTACCGGCGCTCTGGTTGGATCATCGGGAGCGATCTTGTCTTACATTATGTGCAAAGGGATGAACCGTTCATTTATTTCGGTAATCTTGGGTGGCTTTGGGGGTGAAAGTGCGATTGCTTCTGATGCCGGTGAGGAACAGCGCCCCTACAAACAGGGATCTGCTGATGATGCCGCATTCCTGATGAAGAACGCCGCGAAAGTCCTGATTGTTCCTGGTTATGGTATGGCGGTAGCCCAGGCACAGCATGCATTACGTGAAATGGCCGATAAGCTTAAGGAAGAAGGCGTTGAAGTCAAATACGCTATTCATCCGGTCGCTGGTCGCATGCCCGGTCATATGAATGTATTGTTGGCCGAAGCCAACGTACCTTATGATGAAGTATTTGAGCTTGAAGACATCAATTCAGAATTCCCGCAGACCGATGTGGCGTTTGTAATTGGTGCCAATGATGTGACCAATCCTGCAGCACGCGATGATACCAGTTCGCCAATTTATGGGATGCCGATTCTTGATGTTGATAAGGCAGCTACTTGCCTGTTTGTCAAACGTTCGATGGGGTCTGGATATTCAGGTATTGATAATTCATTGTTTTATAATGATAAAACAATGATGTTACTATCAGATGCAAAGAAAATGGTTGATGATATTGTGAAAGCCCTGGGCTGACGCGGCCTAGCCTCGAGTGCGCTTCATGCCTTCTCTGGCGGGACGATAACTGGAATCCAGATTTGAAGCCCGGGCATAAGACTTGAATGCCCGTTTTTTGTTTCCCCGCCGTTCATATACCAACGCCTGGTTAGCCCAGGATTCCGCATTTTTTTCATCGAGTCGTAACGCCCGGTTGAAGTCTTCCAGAGCATTTTGATCAGCACCCTGCGCGAGATAGGAAATCCCACGACCGTTATAGGGTTCTGGTGCATCCGGGGACAGGGATATTGCCGAGGAAAAATCCTCGACAGCCAGGGCATGACGCCTGTTATTCTGGTGGATCAAGCCTCTTGAATGATAAGCACGCGGGTTCGTGCTTCCCAATTGGATGGCGCGCTGAAAATCGCGCATGGCTTCTTTTTCCCGTTTGGATTGATAATAGATCGTTCCTCTGCCGATATATGCAACATCATATTGTGGATTGATTTTCAAAGCGCGGCTGTAATCTTCAGCTGCACGAAGTGCGTCTCCCATCTGTCGATAAATAAGAGCGCGGTTGGCAAATGCCTGGTAAAATCCGCCATTGAGTTTAATGGCCTGGGTGAAATCGGCTAGCGCTTCCCGATTTTTTCCTGCCCGTCCATAAGCTGTTCCGCGTACGTTATAGGCTTCTGGAGAATTTGGATTGTTGTCAACAACTGAGGTTAAGGAGGTAATATTGGCTTCTGATCCCTGTTCGGGATCAATACGCACGGAATTACTCAGATTGGTCGGTTGGCATGATGTCAGAAAAAGAGAAACAACAACCGGCATCAAAGCTGGGACTGCAAAATTCCCTTTGTTGTATCTATTTTTAGGTCTGACCATCAATTATCGCATCCAACACAATAAAGCGGAGATGAAACCAACTCACCCCCGCCTGAAATTTAGCAGAAAACCCGGCAAAAATAGGGCGCAAAAGAACTTCAAGTCCAATAAGCCTAATAATTTACGGGCGACCCTTTTGCGGAAGCATCCCTTCACGCTGGGCTTTTTTTCTTGCGAGTTTGCGGGCGCGGCGAATAGCTTCAGCTTTTTCGCGTGCGCGCTTTTCTGAAGGCTTTTCATAAAAATTCCGCAATTTCATTTCGCGGAACACACCCTCACGCTGGAGCTTTTTCTTTAGCGCTCTGAGGGCTTGATCAACATTGTTATCACGAACAAGTACTTGCACGTCTGTTTCCGATTCTGTTCTTTAATAAGTTTCGATTATTCAAAGCAGGTGTTGTATATTCGAAATTCAATCATTTTTTCCGGATTACTCAACAGTTGATAAATCCATAGAAATGTATTTTATTTGCCACAAACAACAACACACTCACGATGCCAATCATCGCTAAGTTGCAGTTTCATAACAAAAGACAGAGCGATTGTCCAGCTTTTGAAGCGCAGAAATGATGTTTTACCTAGCCCAAAAGGGAAATTAGTGAAAGTGCCAGATCAATTCCGCGGAGTGATGGTTGTGATGTGTCCCATTTTCCTTCCAGCCCGAATTTCCATTTTGCCATAATCATGAATGAGAGTATTGTCGGCATTGGCATATTTGGAAATATCATTGATCGAATTCCCAATCAAATTCTGCATCAGGCAGTCTGAGTGGCGATAAGTCAGCCCCAGTGATTGCCCGGTTATGGCCCTGATATGCTGTTCAAATTGCGATATCAAACAGGCAGCTTCTGTCCAGTGGCCTGAATTATGGACCCGTGGAGCAAATTCGTTGATCAGCAGATTGCCGGATTTGGTGACAAAAAACTCAACGCCTATAACCCCGACGTAATCAAGGTTTCGCATTAATATTTCTGTTTGATCCTTGGCCATTAAGGTTATTTCGTCTGGAATATTACATGGCACTTGTGATTGCACAAGTATGCCGTTTTCATGAATATTGCGCGCTGGATCAAAACATGCAGTATTTCCGGTGGTGTTTCGTCCTCCTATGATTGAAATTTCGCAATCGAAGTCTATCATGCTTTCCAGAATACATTCGGTTTTGAGCATTGCATTAATTTGGGCCTCAATCTTTTCAGTTAGACCTGTCGGATTGTCTGAATCGATTCGTATTTGCCCCTTGCCGTCATAACCAAGCCGTCTGGTTTTTAGTATTGCTGACGGTCCTATCGATTGAATGGCAATATCAAGTTCGTCGCGATTGGAAACCGGCATAAATTCGGTCGTTGAAAGACCTGCCGCCCGAATAAAATTCTTTTCAACCAGCCGATCCTGACTTGTTTCCAGCGCATTTGCTTCCGGATATATTGCGCACATGTCTTGTAAGATTTTTGCGCTGGATACTGGTATATTTTCAAATTCATAAGTGATGACAAAACACAATTTTGCCAGTGCTTCCAGAGCGTGTTGGTCTTCATAATCAGCAATGATATGGCTGCTGGCAAATTGAGCCGCAGGACAGGACGTCGCTGGGTCGAAGACAATCGTGAAAAAGCCCATGCGACCTGCTGCCATAGCAAGCATTCGGCCTAGTTGTCCGCCACCCAGAATACCTATGGTTTTTTCTCTCGGCAAATGGAGCGGATCTGTTTTATTACTGGATGACATCACTAAAAATCATTTCACCAAGTGTTGATATGTTGTTGAATTTATAACAAACTTGAACTGTCCTAGCAGTCTGTCGGACTTGCATAATCACTGTTAACAAAACTGGATATTGGTCCGATTTTTCGTTCATTTTCGTTAAATATTCCCGATATTCGCCTCAAATGATCGAAATATCGACCTCAATTCCAGTTCTGTTCTCAATAATTGCTCAAGTCCGACAGCCTG